>NZ_JBKEAE010000020.1:0-5392 GCF_047971885.1 Tropicimonas sp.
TGCGCCTGGAAGCCATCGGTCAGCTCTTCGAGGTAGACCGCTTCCTGCTTCAGGGACCGCCAGAGCCGCTCGATGAAGATGTTGTCCATGCACCGGCCACGCCCGTCTATCGAGATGCGCACCCCGGCCTCGGTCAGCATCGTGATCCAGGCCAATCCGGTGAACTTCTATGCGCTGCGGCGTGTTCAATTGCTGTTGCACGTTGGCGGTTGGTCGGTTAACGATCCGACGCGGGGCCCCAATAGCTCAGCTGGTAGAGCAACTGTTTCGTAAATAGTAGGTCGGCGGTTCGAGTCCGTCTTGGGGCACCATTTCACAAACAGGGGTTTGTGAAGAGCTTAAAAGTTTGAACGGTAAGATAAATCCGGAGTTCGGTAACCTGTTTTCCGGTCATATACGAGTTGCTGTGCTCAGGTCAGTCTGAGGACCAGTCTGCGCAGGTGCAGCACCTCGCTTTCCCATATTCTCCAAGGGTTTGACAAAAACCGCCATGCCAGTTCGAAGAGATTTTCGAACGCGCCCGAAGGCGGCGTCAGATTTTCGAGTTTTTCAGATACAAGCAGCTTTTCTTCACTGAGCGCGCCGATCTTTTTCTCATATGCCGTGATGACGGGGAGGCTGTCGGTCTCCACGATCCGGGCCAGAAGCGCGTCACTCTGGCGCTCGATTTCAGCAAGGCGCTTTCTCAGGTCCTGTTCGTCAGCCTCCGCCCGTGCCAGCCGCTCGTCCTACAGATCGGCAAACATCTTGCGGGCAACGCTGAGCAGGTTGCGTGACGGCGTCATATTCCGTAGGAGCAACTCGAACCCCTCTTCGACATCAGCGCGGCGGATCGACTTGCGGTACGAGTCGCAGCCTTTGGTGTCGCACAGGTAATACGGATATGACCTGGTGGAGCCTTTCGACCAGCACGAGGTCATGGGCTTTCCGCAATCCCCGCAGGCAATGAATCCGCGCAACGGGAAGTCTTCGGCAATATCCTTTCGGAACGGTGCCTTGGCCTTGCCGTTCAGCTTGTCCTGTACCTTCTTCCAACTGGCAAAGCTCACCAGCCCTTCATGTTGGCCCTTGCGAAGCGTGATGTCCCATTCAGGCACCTCGATATACCCGGCATAGGTTGCCCGCGTGAGAATGTCCGTCACCCGTTGCTGACGGATTTCACCGTTGGGGAGGCATTTCGGGAAGGATGGCTGATCTTCGAAGAAGCGCTTCACTTCTACCTGCGAGGCAAAGCGTCCGCAAGCATAGCCTTCAAGCGCGTCCTGTATGATGGTTGCCAGAGGCTCATCCCGCACCAGCAGGTTGCCGTGACCGCTCTTTCGTTCATAGCGATATCCATAGGGAGCCTTGAAGCACCAATACCCGCTCATGATGCGGGCGCGCATACGGTTGCGGGTCTGTTTGCATATTCCCACTGAACTGCCGTAGCGTTTTCATTAACGCTGCCGCCCGATGTTATTAGGATTGACACGCACAGTAGCTCCGCCAATACCGCGACATCCGATTGAGCCTGATTGCAAATGCGTATTTCCCAGTGACCTAAGCTGCTGGTGCCACTAGGTGTTTGATCCCACGGTTTGATGGTGCGATCCTTTCGTTGGAATGGAAGGAAGCATTATGGGACAAGTTCGTCACGGGAGCGCCACGACCATGCGGCCCGCGCTATTACGAGGGCCCTGCCCGCGGCCTCCCATACCACCAAAAGAACCACTGCCCGACCAGATCAAATTTACAAGAGGGAACAACGGATAATCGGGCGACTGCGCGAAAGACCCGCACGGGTGCGGGCCTCTCGGCAGATCGCGGGTTCGTCTCCGCTTACTGAGGAATTTCGCCCGTCAGCCCCTCGACGTAGAAGTTCATTCCGGCCAGTGTGCCGTCGTCGGCAACCTCGCCTTCGGCGAGCCAGGCCGAGCCGTCCTGCCTGTTCAGCGGGCCGGTGAAGGGATGGTAGCTGCCGTTGGCGATACTGTCACGCAACGCCTCGGCCTCGGCCTTGATGTCGTCGGGCACGGCCGAGGAAATCTCGCCGATGCCGACCATGCCGGCGCCGATGCCGTCCCAAGTGTTGTCGCTTTCCCAGGTGCCATCCATTACCGCGCCGACACGCTCGATGTAATAGGGCGCCCAGACGTCGATGATCGACGAGATGCGCGGCATCGGTGCGAATTCAGCCATGTCGGCGGCCTGTCCGAAGGTATAGACATTGCCGGCCTTCTGCGCCGCAGCCTGCGGCGCGGTCGAATCGGTGTGCTGGAGGATCACGTCGGCGCCCTGTTCGATCAGCGCCTGTGCGGCGTCGCTCTCCTTGGCCGGGTCGAACCAGGTGTAGGCCCAGATCACGGCGAATTCGACGTTGGGGTTCACCTTTCTGGCGTGGATATAGGCCGAGTTGATGCCGCGGATGACCTCGGGAATCGGGAAGGAAGCGATATAGCCGATCTTGTTGGTTTTGGTCATCTTGCCGGCAAGATAGCCCTGTACCGCGCGACCCTCGTAGAAGCGGGCAGAATAGACACCGACATTGGGCGCGGTCTTGTAGCCGGTGGCGTGTTCGAATTTCACGTCGGGGAACTTCTGGGCGACGTTGACGGTGGCGTCCATGAACCCGAAGGAGGTGGTGAATATCAGATCGGCGCCGCTCAGCGCCATCTGGGTCAGTACCCGCTCGGCATCGGCGCCCTCGGGCACGCTTTCCTGCACCACGACTTCGACCCTGTCGCCGAAATGCGCCGCCATTTCCATCGCGGCCTCGTGGTGGTGCTGGCTCCAGCCGCCATCGTTCTTGGGCCCGACATAGACGAAGCCGACCTTGGTCTGATCGTCCTGTGCAAAGGCGGTCGTGGCAAGGCCGACGACCGCGGCGGTGGCAAGAAAGGTTCTTCTGAGCATTGTGGTCTCCCTGTTATGCGATCCTTTCCGGATCAGTTCGAGGCGTGGAAGGTCTGGCCAAGCGTTGCCGGTGCGCCGAGCGCTGCCCGGCCACGGCTGGAAATGACGACCAGCACCAGAATGGTGATCAGATACGGCGACATGGCAAGGTACTCCACCGGAACCTTGAGCCCCGCCGCCTGGAGATTCAACTGAAGAACGGTGAGCCCGCCGAACAGATAGGCGCCGATCAGCACCCGCCATGGCCGCCACGAGGCGAAGACGACCAGCGCCAGCGCGATCCAGCCGGCGCCCGCCGTCATGCCCTCGGTCCATTGCGGCACGCGCACGAGGCTGAGATAGGCCCCGCCCAGACCGGCGCAGGCACCGCCAAAGGCAATCGCCAGCATGCGGATGCGCACCACCTTGTAGCCGAGCGCATGGGCGGCATCGTGGCTTTCGCCCACCGCGCGCAGGATCAGCCCGCCGCGTGTCCTGCCGAGAAACAGCCAGACCGAGGCGACGATGGCGATCGAGACATAGACCATTGCGTCGTGCCGGAACAGGACCGGGCCGAGCACCGGCAGATCCGCCAGCGGACCGAGGTCCAGATCGTCGACGCGGATACCCAGCACACCGACATGACCCTGCCCGATCAGGGCGGAGAACCCGAGCCCGAACAGCGTGAGCGCAAGGCCGGTGGCGACCTGGTTCGACAGCAGGTACTGGGTCAGCACGCCGAACAGCATCGAAAGCGCCGCGCCCCCGGCGGCGGCGGCCAGGTAGCCCACCGTCGCGCTGCCGGTCTGGCTGGCGGCGGCGAAACCGCAGATCGCGCCGGTGATCATCATCCCCTCGACCCCGAGGTTGAGAACGCCGGCGCGTTCGACCACCAGTTCGCCGATGCCGGCCAGCAGGATCGGGGTGGCGGCCACCATCATCGAGGCCAGAAGCAGCAGCCAGTTGATCGAGGAAAGATCCATCAGGCAATTCCCTCGCGGCCGATCCGGATACGGTAGTTGGTCAGCACATCGACCCCCAGAAGAAAGAACAGCAGCATCCCCTGAAAGGCCTGGATCGCCGCCGCCGGAAGGCCAAGCATGAACGAGGCAAGCTCTCCCCCGATATAGGTCAGCGCCATCAGTAGCCCCGCCAGCAGGATGCCGATCGGATTGAGACGGCCGAGGAAGGCGACGATGATGGCGGTGAAACCGTAGCCGGTGTTGAACGACGTGGTGATCTGGCCCGCCGGGCCGGCAACCTCGAACAATCCGGCAAGCCCGGCCAGCGCGCCGCTGAGACCGAGGCAGAAATAGACCAGATGCGCCGGGTTCACCCCGCCGAACCGGGCGGCGCGCGGCGACTGGCCGGCCAGCCGGATATGATAGCCCGTCAGGTGCCGCGACAGCAGGACATAGCCGAAGATCACCGCGATGAAGGCCGCAACCACGCCCCAGTGCATGCCCGTGCCGGCGAACAGTTCGGGGTTCGAGGCGGCGGGATATTGCTGCAGGTTGCGCGAGCCGGGAAAGCCGCCGCCGTCGGGGTTTCTCAGCGGGCCGAGCGCCATCGCGGCGACGAGTTTTTCGGCCACATAGACCAGCAGCAGCGAGACGAGGATTTCGTTGGTTCCGAAGACCACCTTCAGCACGGCGGGGATCATCGCCCAGAGAAAACCGCCCAGGGCGCCGGCAAGCACCATCGCCGGAAAGATCAGCGGGCTTTCGGTCGGAAAGCAGGCCAGCCCGGTGGCCGCGCCGAAAATCGCCCCCATGATATACTGCCCCTCGGCGCCGATGTTCCAGATCCCGGCGCGAAATCCCATCGCCAGCCCCACCGCGATCAGGATCAGCGGCGCGGCCTTGACCAGCAGTTGTGGGCGCGAATAGCTGGCGAATTGCGGATCGAAGAGCGGATCGTAAAAAATGATCCGGATCGCCGCCAGGGGATCCTTGCCGAGGACGGCGAACATCAGCCCGCCCGCCACCATGGTCAGCAGAACGGCCAGCAGCGGTGTTGCCCAGGTCCAGAATTGCGAGGGCGTGGGGCGTTTTTCCAGCCGGATCATGTATGGCCTTCCTCGTAGCTTTCCTTGATCCGCCCGGCGCGATGGGTGTGAGCCACGTCCATGTCGTGGGCGCCGCCCAGCATCAGCCCGACCTGCTCCATCGTCAGGCCCCGCGCCGGCAGGGGCGCCGACAGGTGCCCGGCGTTCAGCGCGGCGAAACGGTCGGAAACTTCGAGCAGTTCGTCGAGGTCCTGCGAAATCACCACCACGGCGGTCCCTCCCGCCGCGAGGTCGAGCAGCGCCTGCCGGATCGCGGCGGCCGCGGCGGCATCGACGCCCCATGTCGGCTGGTTGACGATCAGCACGTCGGGCTTTTGCAGCACCTCGCGCCCGATGACGAACTTTTGCAGATTGCCGCCCGAAAGCGCCCGCGCGGCGACCTGCGGCCCCGGTGTGCGCACGTCGAACGTGGCAATCACCTGTTCGGTATAGGATTTTGCCCGTTCCCACAGC
>NZ_JBKEAE010000024.1:0-22690 GCF_047971885.1 Tropicimonas sp.
GCCGAGGGCATTTCCGCCTTTTTCGCCCGGCGCAAGCCGTCCTGGGAGGAAAACTGACGCCTTGCGCCGCGACTCCGGGCGATCTGCGGCATCAGGCCGCTGGATCCGGCGCCGGGCGGCATGCCCTTCGTCCTTGCGGGCAAGGGCAAATCCCTGCTCGGCGCGGCAAGCCGCCGGTTGACCCCACCCTGGCCCGCGCGTAAACCGCAAATTAGCCCGAGACCACCTGCGCGGGGCCTCGCGCCGGCAGACAAGGAGCCAAACGTGGAAGACCTTCTCAGAGAATACCTGCCTGTTCTCATATTTCTCGTCATCGCCATCGCGATGGGGCTCGCCTTCGTCATAGGTGCATGGCTGATCGCCCCGGCCGATCCCGACCCGGAAAAGCTGTCGACCTATGAATGCGGCTTCAACGCCTTCGACGACGCGCGGATGAAGTTCGACATCAGGTTCTACCTCGTCGCGATCCTGTTCATCATCTTCGACCTCGAAGTCGCCTTCCTGTTTCCGTGGGGCGTGGCCTTCAGCGGCATCTCGATGGCGGCGTTCTGGTCGATGATGGTTTTCCTCGCCGTGCTGACGGTCGGCTTTGCCTACGAATGGAAAAAGGGAGCCCTGGAATGGGAGTGAGCACGTCCCGCTTCGACGCCGGCCCCGACAAGGAGGTCGCCACCCAGGTCCTGAACCGCGAGTTGCAGGACAAGGGATTCCTCGTCACCTCGACGGCCGATGTCATCAACTGGGCGCGCACCGGCTCGCTGCACTGGATGACCTTCGGTCTGGCCTGCTGTGCCATCGAGATGATCCACGTCTCGATGCCGCGCTACGACCTGGAGCGTTTCGGCACCGCGCCGCGCGCCTCGCCGCGCCAGTCCGACATGATGATCGTCGCCGGTACGCTGACCAACAAGATGGCGCCGGCGCTGCGCAAGGTCTACGACCAGATGCCCGAGCCGCGCTACGTGTTGTCGATGGGGTCCTGCGCCAATGGCGGCGGCTACTATCACTACAGCTATTCCGTGGTGCGCGGCGTCGACCGGATCGTGCCGGTCGATGTCTATGTGCCGGGCTGCCCGCCGACCGCCGAGGCGCTGCTTTACGGTATCCTTCAGATGCAGCGCAAGATCCGGCGGACGGGCACGATCACCCGCTGACCGCCGTGTCAGCGCAGGCCAAACGACAAAGGACGACGCCGGGATGAGCGAAGCACTTCGAGAACTGGGCGAATGGATCGCCGAACGCCGCCCCGACAGCGTGATAAGCTGGAAGGTGGCGCTCGGACAGTTGACGGTCGAGGTACCGCCGGCGTCGGTCGTGGGGTTCATCGAATTCCTGCGGGCCGATGCCCATTGCCGCTTCACCACGCTGATCGACATCACCGCAGCCGACTATCCACAACGGGAAAAGCGCTTCGACGTGATCTATCACCTGCTGTCGATGCACCAGAACCATCGGATCCGCGTCCGCGCGGCGGTGCGCGAGGACGAGAGCATTCCGTCGCTGACCGGTGTCTTTCCTGGCGCGAACTGGTACGAGCGCGAGGTGTTCGACCTGTTCGGCGTGCTGTTCGCCGGTCATCCGGACCTGCGCCGCATCCTGACCGATTACGGCTTCCGCGGCCATCCGCTGCGCAAGGATTTCCCGACCACGGGTTACACGGAGCTGCGCTACGATTCGGCGCTCAAGCGTCTGGTCTACGAGCCGGTGACGCTGGTGCATGATTTCCGGCAATACGATTTCATGTCGCCCTGGGAAGGGGCCCGCTACATCCTGCCGGGCGACGAGAAGGGCGGGGAGGCGAAATGAGCGGTCCGCAGCGTGCAAGCTGCCTGTGCGGCGCCTGTTCCTTTAGCGCGGTGCCTGTGGGCGAGGCCGGCGTGTGCCATTGCGGCATGTGCCGCAAATGGTCCGGCGGCATGTTCATCGCGGTTCAGACCGAGGGCGGGCTGGCGTTCGAGCCCGGCGCGCCGGTTGGCCGGTATGTTTCGAGCGACTGGGGGGAGCGGGTCTTTTGCCGCGAATGCGGTTCGACCCTTGCCTGGCAGTCGCGGGACGGCAGCCATTGCTCCGTCTCGATTCAGGTATTTGACGATCCGGCGCAATTTCCGGTCACCACCGAGATCTTCATTGACCGCAAGCCGGGCAATTACGCTCTGGCGAACGAGACGACGAAGATGACCGAAGCGCAGGTTTTCGAGATGTACGCCCCCAAAGCGGAGGATGGCGCATGATGGACGGAGGCAAGGGTTTCGAGGACGTTCGCACCGGCGAGCAGCGAATCCGCAACTTCAACATCAACTTCGGCCCCCAGCACCCGGCGGCGCATGGCGTGCTGCGCATGGTGCTCGAACTCGACGGCGAGATCGTCGAACGGGCCGATCCGCATATCGGACTGCTGCACCGCGGCACCGAAAAGCTGATGGAATCGCGCACTTACCTGCAGAACGCGCCCTATATGGACCGGCTCGATTATTCGTCGCCGATGAATCAGGAGCATTCCTATTGCCTGGCCATCGAGAAGATGACCGGGGTGAAGGCGCCGCGCCGCGCCAGCCTGATCCGGGTTCTGATGGCCGAGCTTTCGCGCATCGGCAACCACGTGATGAACGTGACGACCGGGGCGATGGATGTCGGCGCGCTGACGCCGCCGCTCTGGGGGTTCGAGACCGGCCGCGAGGAACTGTTTGTCTTTTTCGAGGCCGCTTCGGGCGGGCGCATGCACAGCAACTACTTCCGCCCCGGCGGCGTGCATCAGGATCTGACACCCAGGCTGATCGACGATATCGAGGAGTGGTGCGAGCGGTTCCCCACGACGCTGGACAACCTCGACGAGCTTCTGACGGAAAACCGCATCTTCAAGCAGCGCAACGTCGATATCGCCATCGTGACGGAACAGGACGTGTACGACTGGGGAATGAGCGGCCCGATGGCCCGTTCGGCCGGTCTGGCCTGGGATCTGCGCCGTGCGCAACCCTATGAGTGCTCCGACGAGTTCGACTTCAGGATTCCCGTCGGCAGGAACGGCGATTGCTTCGACCGCTACCTGATCCGGATGGAGGAGATGCGCCAGTCGGTCTCGATCGTCAAACAGGCGATCGCCAAGTTGCGCGCGCCCGACGGGCAGGGCGACGTGCTGGCGCGTGGCAAGCTGACACCGCCGAAGCGGGCCGACATGAAGACCTCGATGGAAGCGCTGATCCATCACTTCAAGCTCTATACCGAGGGCTTCAAGGTTCCGGCGGGCGAATATTATTGCGCGACCGAGGCGCCAAAGGGCGAATTCGGCGTCTATATCATCGCCGACGGAACCAACCGGCCCTATCGGGTGAAAATCCGCGCGCCCGGCTTTGCGCATCTGCAAAGCACCAACCATCTTGGCAGCGGCCACCAGCTGGCGGACATGACGGCGCTCATCGCTACGCTTGACATCGTGTTCGGCGAGGTCGACCGGTGACAGATTTTCCGGCCATCCCGCGCTTTTGCGGCGCCGCTTCGGGCCGTTCCGCGGCAACCGGCACGGCCGCGGCCTTGAGTTCCGCAAGCCGCAGGCCCGGCTCGTCGCGCATCCGCGCAAGACTATTCTGAGAGGCAACGAATGCTCCGCCGTCTGTATCCCGATCAGCCTGATAGCTTTGCCTTCACGCCCGCCAACCTGGCATGGGCGACGGCACAGATCACCAAGTTCCCGCAGGGGCGCGAGGCGAGCGCGGTCATTCCGCTGCTGTGGCGCGCGCAGGAACAGGAGGGCTGGCTGACCAGACCGGCGATCGAATATGTCGCCGACATGCTGGGCATGGCCCATATACGCGCGCTGGAAGTTGCGACCTTCTACTTCATGTTTCAGTTGCAACCGGTTGGTTCCGTTGCGCATATTCAGGTTTGCGGCACGACGACCTGCATGATCTGCGGCGCCGAGGATCTGATTTCGGTCTGCCGCGACAAGATCGCCGACAAGGCGCATCAGCTTTCGCCGGATGGCAAGTTCAGCTGGGAAGAGGTCGAAGGTCTCGGTGCCTGCTCGAACGCGCCGATGGTTCAGATCGGCAAGGATTTCTACGAGGATCTGACGGCGGAGAAATTCGCCTGGATTCTCGACGAACTGGCGGCCGGCCGCGTGCCGGCGCCCGGGCCGCAGAACGGCCGGGTAGGCTGCGAACCGCTGGGCGGCCCGAAGGTTCTGACCGAGGGCAACGAGACCGATCCAACAAACGCCTCGGTCGCCATCGCCGAAGCGCGCGGCGACACGATCCGGCGCATCGACGGAAGCGAAGTCCCGATCCTCGCGCCGTGGAAAGACCGGGGCGGCCGGCCGCATGTCACCGAACCCGTAACGCGCGAGCGGCCGGCAAGTCCCGCCGCTGCCAGCGCGAAGACAGATGAACCCGCCCGGCCCGGCTCGCGCCCCGCGTCGCTCGACGCGCCGCGCGACGGTACGGCGGACGATCTGAAGCGGATCAAGGGAATCGGGCCGAAGCTCGAGGAACTGTGCCACAAGCTCGGCTATTATCATCTCGACCAGATCGCCGCCTGGACGCCGGACGAGGTTTCGTGGGTCGACGAGAACCTGGAAGGGTTCAGGGGTCGGGTGACCCGCGACGACTGGGTGGGGCAGGCGAAGATCCTTGCCGGCGGCGGCGAGACGGAGTTCTCGGAGCGGGTCGAGGACGGGGACGTGTACTGACGCGATGCAGGCCGTAATGAACGCAGACAGCGGGAAGACCGGGGCGTACGACCGCCGGAAGCGCAGGGTGGCGCTGGTGATTGCCGCCGCCGGTCTTCTGGCGATCTTCGGCCCGATGATCGCCGGTGCTCTGGGTCTGGCGGCCGATTACGATCTGATGTTCTATTTTGCCTCGCTGGCGGCCTTTGTCTGGGCCTTCGCGGCGGCGGTCCGGATGCGGCGGAACCCGCCCGGGGACGATGATTGAGAGGATAGAAAGATGCTGCAGGACAAGGACAGGATCTTCACCAACATCTACGGTCTGAAGGACCGCAGCCTTGCCGGTGCGCGCTCCCGCGGCTGCTGGGACGGAACCAGGGACATCATCGCCAAGGGGCGCGACTGGATTGTCGACGAGATGAAAGCCTCGGGCCTGCGCGGACGCGGCGGGGCCGGCTTCCCCACCGGTCTGAAATGGTCCTTCATGCCCAGGGAAAGCGACGGTCGGCCGCATTATCTGGTCATCAATGCCGACGAATCCGAACCCGCGACCTGCAAGGACCGCGAGATCATGCGCAACGATCCGCACACGCTGATCGAGGGGGCGCTGATCGCCTCGTTCGCGATGGGCGCGCATCAGGCCTATATCTACATTCGCGGCGAGTTCATCCGCGAGCGCGAGGCGCTTCAGTCGGCCATCGACGAGGCCTATGATGCCGGTCTTCTGGGCGGCAACGCCGCCGGGTCGGGCTGGGATTTCGACCTTTACCTGACCCACGGCGCCGGCGCCTATATCTGCGGCGAGGAAACCGCCCTTCTGGAAAGCCTCGAAGGCCGCAAGGGCATGCCCCGGATGAAACCGCCGTTTCCGGCGGGCGCGGGGCTTTACGGCTGCCCGACCACGGTGAACAACGTCGAGTCGATTGCGGTGACGCCGACGATCCTGCGCCGCGGCGGTGTGTGGTTCGCCTCGTTCGGGCGACCCAACAACACCGGTACCAAGCTTTTTGCCCTGACCGGCCACGTCAACACGCCCTGCGTGTTCGAGGAGAGCATGTCGACGCCGATGCGCGAGATGATCGAGAAATACGGCGGCGGGGTGCGCGGCGGCTGGGACAACCTCAAGGCGGTGATTCCCGGCGGGGCGTCCTGCCCGATACTGCCTGCCGAACTGTGCGGCGAGGCGATCATGGATTTCGACTGGATGCGCGAGAACAAGTCCTCGCTCGGTACCGGCTGCATGATCGTGATGGACCAGAGCACCGACGTGGTGAAGGCGATCTGGCGGCTCAGCAAGTTCTTCAAGCACGAAAGCTGCGGCCAGTGTACGCCCTGCCGCGAGGGCACCGGCTGGATGATGCGGGTGATGGAGCGGTTGGTGCGCGGCGATGCCGAAGTCGCGGAAATCGACATGCTGCTCGACGTGTCCAAGCAGGTCGAGGGCCATACGATCTGTGCCCTCGGCGATGCGGCGGCGTGGCCCATTCAGGGCCTGATCCGCCACTTCCGCAGCGATATCGAGGCCAGGATCAGGGCCAAATCGGTGATCGCGGCGGAATAGCGCCATCCGCGATTGCCCGCGCCGGAGGGGAAAGCTCCGGCGCCGCTGTCCATTGCCGAAATGCTGCGTGCATCCGGGGATCGCCACAAAAATCATCGGATCGGCTGAACCGGCTGGCAAACTGCCTGCCGGAGCGGGCTTGGGCCGGTTGATTCGGCAACGATCCGCTCAATGGCGTCCCGTATTCGTTAACAGTCATTGAAAAGTGCGGCGCCATTCCCAGTTTGACGGAGCGGCCGGGTATTTTGTGCCGTTACCGGTTTGAAGGAGAGCGAATTGCTGAGAGCATTGGTATTCATCGTGGCGGCATTGACCGCGATCACGCTTCTGGTGACGGCCAGCGACAGCTGGGCGGCCCATCAGGCGTCGGGCCTGGACACGAACCGGGATACGGTCCACTGGCAGGCCGATATCGGGAACCGCTGACGGCAGGGCCCGCGCCATGGGGTGCGGGCAAGTCATTCGATCCGTTCCCGACTGTGGCGGTGCCGACATGTTCCCCCGGGGTGGGTGAGGCATTTCGCACCGAAATCGCAGATTGGACTTCTGCCGAGAAGCCGCTAGAGAGTGTTCCAAACGGAACCGGGACGCGGCGCAGCGCCTCCGGTTGCGTCAAGGGGCAATCCCGCGATGAAGCTGGAGGCAGCGCATGAGTGACCTAACCACAATCATCATCGACGGCACCGAAGTGCAATGCGATCCGGCGATGACCCTGATCCAGGCGTGCGAGCAGGCGGGGATCGAGATTCCGCGCTTCTGCTATCACGAACGCCTGTCGATCGCCGGCAACTGCCGCATGTGCCTGGTCGAGGTTGTGGGCGGGCCGCCCAAGCCGGCCGCCTCCTGCGCGATGCAGGTGCGCGACCTGCGCCCGGGCCGCAACGGCGAGCCGCCGGAGGTGCGCACCAACTCCCCCATGGTCAAGAAGGCGCGCGAGGGGGTGATGGAGTTCCTGCTCATCAACCACCCGCTCGACTGCCCGATCTGCGATCAGGGCGGCGAATGCGACCTTCAGGATCAGGCGATGGCCTATGGGGTCGATTTCTCGCGCTTCCGCGAGCCCAAGCGCGCGGTCGAGGATCTCGATCTCGGGCCGCTTGTCGAAACCCACATGACGCGCTGCATTTCGTGCACCCGCTGCGTGCGCTTCACCACCGAGGTGGCCGGCATCTCCCAGATGGGCCAGATCGGGCGTGGCGAGGACGCCGAGATCACCAGCTATCTGGGCCGGACGCTCGATTCGAACCTGCAGGGCAACATCGTCGATCTGTGCCCGGTGGGGGCGCTGGTCTCGAAGCCCTACAGCTTCACCGCGCGGCCTTGGGAGTTGCGCAAGACCGAAACCATCGACGTGATGGACGCGCTCGGCTCGAACACGCGGGTCGATACCCGGGGCCGCGAAGTGATGCGGATTCTCCCGCGCAACAACGATGGTGTCAACGAGGAGTGGCTTTCGGACAAGTCGCGCTACATCTGGGACGGCCTGCGCCGCCAGCGGCTCGACAGGCCCTATGTCCGCAAGGACGGAAAGCTGGTGCCTGCCACCTGGGGCGAGGCGCTGAAGGCTGCGGCCGAGGCGATCAGGGGGCGGAAGCTGGCCGGGCTGGTCGGCGATCTTGCCCCGGTCGAGGCGGCGTTCGCGCTCAGGCAACTGGTCGAGGGACAGGGCGGCAAGGTCGAATGCCGCACCGATGGCGCGCGGCTGCCGATTGGCAATCGCGCTGCCTATGTCGGCACGGCGCGGATCGAGGATATCGACAGCGCCGAGATGATCCAGCTGATCGGCACCAACCCGCGCGACGAGGCGCCGGTGCTGAACGCGCGCATCCGCAAGGCCTGGCTGAGGGGGGCCACGATCGGGCTGGTCGGCGAGCCGGTCGATCTGACCTACGAATACGCCCATGTCGGCACCGACCGCGCGGCGCTCGAAAAACTGTCGTCGCAGGCGATCTCCGACGAGACGCGGGCCAGGCCGACGATCGTCATCGTCGGGCAGGGCGCGATCCGCGAGGCTGATGGTGAAGCCGTGCTGGGCCATGCGATGAAGCTGGCCGCGAACAGCAACTCGAAACTGCTGGTCTTGCACACCGCCGCCGCCCGCGTGGGCGCGATGGATGTCGGTGCCGTCAGCGAGGGCGGGCTGGCCGCCGCCATCGACGGGGCGGAGGTGGTCTTCAACCTCGGCGCCGACGAGGTGGATATCGCCGAAGGCCCGTTCGTGATCTATCAGGGCAGCCACGGCGACCGTGGCGCGCACCGCGCCGACGTGATCCTGCCCGCCGCCGCCTGGGTCGAGGAGCCGGGGATTTTCGTCAACACCGAAGGCCGCCCGCAGCTTGCGCTGCGCGCCGCCTTCCCGCCGGGCGAGGCCAAGGAGAACTGGGCCATCCTCAGGGCGCTGTCGGCCGAACTGGGAGCGACACAGCCGTGGGATTCGCTTGCGCAGCTGCGTCAGGCGCTGGTCGCCGAGGTGCCGCATCTCGGCCGGCCCGAAGCCGTTCCCGAGAATCAGGGCGAGCCGCTGGCAGCCGGTCCGCTCGGCGATGCCGCATTCCGCCTGCCGGTCAGGGATTTCTACCTGACCAACCCGATCGCCCGTGCCAGCAAGCTGATGGCGGAACTGTCGGCGCTTGCCAGGGCCCGGGCGGCGACTGCGCTGGCCGCCGAGTGATCCGGCAATGACCCCGGCAGCGGCGCATGACACTGCGCGACATCTGCGCACAAGACGGCCACAAGACTCTGGCCTTCGGTCGCCGGATGCGGTTTACACGAATTCGCCAGCGCCCGCGCGCGGCAGGCGTTCGCCCGGCCCTGAACGGGTGGGGGCGGCCTGCCGCGAGGGGCATACCCACGGTCTGAGAAAGATGAGGCACCATGGCTGACTTTCTGAACACGAACCTCGGCATCGTCGTTCTGGTCACGGCGCAGATCATGCTTCTGCTGATCATCCTGTTCGTGTCGCTGGCCTTTCTGATGTATGCCGACCGCAAGGTCTGGGCGGCGGTCCAGCAGCGCAAGGGGCCCAACGTCGTCGGTGCCTTCGGGCTGCTTCAGAGCTTCGCCGACTTCATCAAGTATCTGGCGAAGGAGATCGTCATCCCATCGGGCGCCGACAAGGCGGTGTTCCTGCTGGCGCCAATGATCTCGTTCGTTCTGGCCACCATCGCCTGGGCGGTGATTCCGTTCGGCGACGGCTGGGCGATCGCCGATCTGAACGTCGCCATCCTCTATGTCTTCGCCATGTCCTCGCTCGAGGTCTACGGCATCATCATGGGGGGCTGGGCGTCGAACTCGAAATACCCGTTCCTCGGCTCGCTCCGCTCGGCGGCGCAGATGATCTCCTACGAGGTATCGCTCGGGCTCATCATCATCGGCGTGGTCATTTCCGCCGGCTCGCTCAACTTCACCGAGATCGTGCGGGCGCAGGACGGATCCTTCGGCTTCTTCAACTGGTTCTGGCTGCCGCACTTCCCGATGGTGTTCCTGTTCTTCATCTCGTCGCTGGCCGAAACCAACCGCCCGCCGTTCGATCTGCCCGAGGCGGAATCCGAACTGGTGGCAGGCTATCAGGTCGAGTATTCCTCGACCCCCTTCCTGCTTTACATGATGGGCGAACTGATCGCGATCACGCTGATGTGCGCGCTGATCACGCTGCTGTTCTTCGGTGGCTGGCTGTCGCCGATCCCCGGCCTGCCCGATGGCGTGCTGTGGATGGTGGCCAAGATGTGTTTCTTCTTCTTCATCTTCGCGATGGTGAAGGCGATCGTGCCGCGCTACCGCTACGACCAGCTCATGCGGATCGGCTGGAAGGTGTTTCTTCCGATGTCGCTCGGCTGGGTGGTGATCGTCGCGTTTCTGGCGAAATTCGAAGTTCTCGGCGGCTTCTGGGCCCGCTGGGCGATTGGGGGCTGATCCATGACCGCGATAGACTGGACCAGGGCCGGCAAGTACTTTCTTCTTCTGGACATGCTCAAGGGCTTCCAGCTTGGCATGAAGTACTTTCTGGCGCCGAAGGCGACGGTGAACTACCCGCATGAAAAGGGCCCGCTCAGCCCGCGGTTCCGCGGCGAACATGCGCTGCGCCGCTATCCGACCGGCGAGGAGCGCTGCATCGCCTGCAAGCTGTGCGAGGCGATCTGTCCGGCGCAGGCGATCGTGATCGAGGCCGAGCCGCGCGAGGACGGCTCGCGCCGGACGACCCGCTACGACATCGACATGACCAAGTGCATCTATTGCGGATTCTGTCAGGAGGCCTGCCCGGTCGACGCCATCGTCGAGGGGCCGAACTTCGAATTCACCGCTGAAACCCGCGACGGGCTCTACTACGACAAGCAGAAGCTGCTCGACAACGGTGACCGCTGGGAGGTGGAGATCGCCCGCAGCATCGAAATGGATGCGCCCTATCGATGACCGATTTCACACGGATCTTTCAGGTGATGCTCGAGCAGAGCCAGGAAATGGCCAGGGCCATGAACCCGGCGCTGGAGAAGTTCCAGATGCCCGATTTCACCACGCTCATGCCGACCATGCCGCGCGACGCCATGGAGATGACCTTTGGCAAGACGTTCAATCCGGGTGGGTTGGACGCGAAGACACGGCTCTTCGTCACGCTGGGCGCGCTGGTCGCGCAGGGCTCGCAGATCGACCAGCAGATCAGGCTGACGGTGCGGCACGCGCTCGAGGCCGGCGCGACGCCGCAGGAGATAGCCGAGGTGATAGGCCAGATGTCGGTCTTCGGCGGGGTACCCGCCATGACCAAGGCGATGCAACTGGCACAGGCCGAGATCGTCGCCGCGCAGGAGGAAGGCAAATAGGATGACCGTCTTCAGTTTCGTCTTCTACCTTTTCTCGTTCTGCCTGCTCGCCGGCGGGCTGATGACCGGGCTGGCGAAAAGCCCGGTGCATTCGGTGCTGTGGCTGATCCTCAGCTTCCTGTCGGGCGCCGGGCTGATGGTGCTGGTGGGGGCCGAGTTCGTCGCCATGCTGCTGATCATCGTCTATGTCGGCGCGGTCGCGGTGCTGTTCCTGTTCGTCGTCATGATGCTCGATGTCGATTTCGCCGAACTGCGCGCCGGCATCGCCAGCTACCTGCCGCTTGCGGTGCTGATCGGGTTGATCCTGCTGATCCAGCTTGCCATGGTCTTCGGCACCTGGAGCGTCAGCGGCGGCGTGCCGGTTCTGGCCCAGCCGATGGCGACGCCCGACGGATATGCCCACAATACCGAAGCCCTGGGCATGATGCTCTACGACAAGTACTTCCTGATCTTCCAGCTTGCCGGGCTGGTGCTGCTGGTGGCGATGATCGGCGCCATCGTGCTGACCATGCGCCATCGCAAGGACATCAAGCGTCAGGATGTCCTGACCCAGATGTACCGCGATCCGGCCACGTCGATGGAACTGAAGGATGTCAAGCCGGGTCAGGGGCTCTAGGCGCCTGTCCCGGGCTCCGGTTCCTGCCGGGGCAGAACAGAAATCCCGAGGTCCGGGCGTTGTGCCCGGGAGCGCGGGATCAGAACGAAGCGCCAGCAACGGCGCAACGCACCGCCCCACGGGGCGAGGACAAGAACTGAGGGACCGCACATGGTCGAACTGGAACATTTCCTGGCTGTCGCGGCGACGCTGTTCGTGATCGGCGTCTTCGGGATCTTCCTCAACCGGAAGAACGTGATCATCATCCTGATGTCGATCGAACTGGTGTTGCTGTCGGTCAACATCAACCTCGTCGCCTTCTCGGCGTTTCTCGGGGATATAACCGGTCAGGTCTTTACGCTCTTCGTGCTGACCGTGGCCGCCGCCGAGGCGGCGATCGGTCTTGCGATCCTGGTCTGCTTCTTCCGTATCCGCGGCACGATCGCGGTGGAAGACGTCAGCAACATGAAGGGGTAACGGCACATGGCAACCCTCATCCTCTTCGCACCGCTGATCGGCGCCATCCTCTGCGGCTTCGGCTGGCGGATCATCGGCGAAAGGCAGGCGATGATCGTGGCGACGGCGCTGCTGTTTTTTGCCTTCCTGCTCAGCTGGATCGTCTTTCTCGGTTTCGACGGCGTGACCGAGCGGGTCTTCATCGCGCGCTGGATCGACAGCGGCAGCTTCGTCGCCGACTGGGCGATCCGCCTCGACCGGCTGACGGCGATCATGCTGGTGGTCGTCACCACCGTCTCGGCGCTCGTGCATCTCTACAGTTTCGGCTACATGGATCACGACGTGAACTTCCCCGAAGGCGAACCCTACAAGGCGCGCTTCTTCGCCTATCTGTCGTTCTTCACCTTCACCATGCTGGCGCTGGTGACATCCGACAACCTGGTGCAGATGTTCTTCGGCTGGGAGGGCGTCGGCGTCGCGTCGTACCTGCTGATCGGCTTCTACTACCGCAAGGAAAGCGCGGGTGCCGCAGCGATGAAGGCTTTCATCGTCAACCGTGTCGGCGATTTCGGCTTCGCCCTCGGGATCGCCGGCCTGTTCTTCATGGTCGATTCGATCGCCCTTTCCGATGTTTTCGCCGCCGCCCCGACACTGGCCGAAAGCACCGTTTCCTTCCTCTGGCGCGACTGGAATGCGGCGAACCTGCTTGCCTTCCTGCTGTTCATCGGCGCGATGGGTAAATCGGCCCAGTTGTTCCTGCACACCTGGCTTCCCGACGCCATGGAGGGCCCGACCCCGGTTTCGGCGCTGATCCATGCCGCGACCATGGTCACCGCCGGTGTCTTCCTTGTCTGCCGCATGTCGCCGCTGATGGAATTTGCACCCGGTGCAACCACCTTCATCGTCTATATCGGCGCGATGACCGCCTTTTTCGCCGCCAGCGTCGGTCTGGTGCAGAACGACATCAAGCGCGTCATCGCCTATTCGACCTGTTCGCAGCTCGGTTACATGTTCGTTGCCGCCGGTGTCGGCATGTATTCAGCGGCCATGTTCCACCTGCTGACCCACGCCTTCTTCAAGGCGATGCTGTTTCTTGGCGCCGGTTCGGTGATCCACGGCATGCACCACGAGCAGGATATGCGGAATTACGGCGGGCTGAAGGACAAGATGCCCGTCACCTTCTGGATCATGATGATCGGCACGCTGGCCATCACCGGCGTCGGCATTCCGTTGACCACCATCGGTTTCGCCGGCTTCCTGTCGAAGGACGCGATCATCGAAAGCGCCTGGGCCGGCGGGACGACGGCATCCGGTTTTGCCTTCTGGATGCTGGTGATCGCCGCGCTGATGACCTCGTTCTACTCGTGGCGCCTGATGTTCCTGACCTTCTTCGGTACGCCGCGCGGCGATACGCATACGCACGAGCACGCGCATGAAAGCCCGCGCGTCATGCTGATCCCGCTGGTGGTGCTGGCGATCGGCGCGATCTTCTCGGGCATGGTCTGGTACAGTTCGTTCTTCGGCCATGTCGATCAGGTTGCCAAATTCTACGGCATCCCGCTCGCCGGCGAGGCGCAGGCCGCCGCCACGGAGGGTGGCCATGAAGCTGTGGCGGAAGGCGGGGGGCATGCGAACGAAGCCGCGGATCATGCGGCCGCCGAGGGCGAGGCGCACGAGGCCTTTGGCGGTGCGCCGGGGCAGGGCGGGCTCTACTTCGCGCCTGACAACCATGTGCTGACCGATGCGCATGCCTCTCCGGCCTGGGTCAAGGTCAGCCCCTTCATCGCCATGCTGATCGGCCTGGGTATTTCGTGGCTGTTCTACATCCGCCGGCCGGAACTGCCCGGCCAACTGGCGGCGAACCAGAAACCGCTCTATGAATTCCTGCTCAACAAGTGGTACTTCGACGAGATCTACAATGCGATTTTCGTCCGGCCGGCGCGCGCGCTGGGGCGGGTTCTGTGGAAGGACGGCGACGGCAAGATCATAGACGGTTTCATCAACGGGGTTGCGCTGAAGTTCATTCCCTATCTGGCGCGCCTCGCCGGGCGGGCCCAGAGCGGATACGTCTACCAATATGCGATGGTGATGGTGCTGGGGATTGTCGTCCTCGTCTCCTGGATGACGATCGCGGGGAACTGAGACATGCAAAACCTGATCTCGATCATTACCTTCCTGCCGCTGATCGCCGCGCTGATCCTTGCCCTTTTCCTGCGTGGAGAGGACGAGGCGGCGAACCGCAACGCCAGATGGCTGGCGCTGATCGCCACCCTGGCGACGCTGTTCCTGTCGCTGTTCCTGCTGGGAGGTTTCGACCCGTCGAACACCGGGTTCCAGTTCGTCGAGGACCGCGAGTGGCTGTTCGGCCTGAAATACAAGATGGGCGTCGACGGCATCTCGATCCTGTTCGTGATGCTGACCACCTTCCTGATGCCGGTAACCATCGGCGCCTGCTGGAACGTGACCGTGCGGGTCAAGGATTACATGGTTGCCTTCCTGGTGCTCGAGACGCTGATGATCGGCGTCTTCACCTCGCTCGACCTCGTTCTCTTCTACCTGTTCTTTGAGGGCGGGCTGATCCCGATGTTCCTGATCATCGGCATCTGGGGTGGCAAGGAGCGCATCTACGCCGCCTTCAAGATCTTCCTCTACACCTTCCTCGGCTCGCTGCTGATGCTGGTTGCGATGCTGGTGATGTATGTCGATGCCGGCACCACCGACATTCCGTCGCTGATGCAGCATACCTTCGCCTCCGAGACCTTCCCGGTGCTGGGTATCCGGGTCGTCGGCGGGGTGCAGACGCTGTTGTTCCTCGGCTTTTTCGCCAGCTTCGCGGTCAAGATGCCGATGTGGCCGTTCCATACCTGGTTGCCCGACGCGCACGTCCAGGCGCCGACAGCGGGGTCGGTCGTTCTGGCGGCAATCCTGCTCAAGATGGGCGGCTACGGTTTCCTGCGCTTCTCGCTGCCGATGTTTCCGGTCGGCGCCGAGGTCATGTCGACCTTCGTCTTCTGGCTTTCGGCCATCGCCATCGTCTACGCCTCGCTGGTGGCGCTGGCGCAGGAGGACATGAAGAAGCTCATCGCCTACAGTTCGGTGGCGCATATGGGCTATGTCACCATGGGTATCTTCACCGTGAACCATCAGGGGCTCGATGGCGCGATCTTCCAGATGCTCAGCCACGGGTTCGTCTCGGGCGCGCTCTTCCTTGTGGTCGGCGTGGTCTACGACCGGATGCACACCCGCGAGATCAGGGCCTATGGCGGGCTGATGGTGCGGATGCCGGTTTATGCGCTGATTTTCATGCTGTTCACCATGGCCAATGTCGGGTTGCCGGGCACCTCGGGCTTCATCGGCGAATTCCTGACGCTGATGGCGATCTTCCAGGTCAATACCTGGGTGGCGGTTGCCGCGACCTCGGGCGTCATCTTCTCGGCCTGCTACGCGCTGTGGCTCTATCGCCGGGTGATGCTGGGCGATCTGATCAAGGAAAGCCTGAAGTCGATCAAGGATGTCAGCGCGCGCGAGAAGGCGATCTTCGCCCCGCTCGTCGTCATGACGCTTCTGCTCGGGGTTTACCCGTCGCTTGTGACCGATATCACCGGTCCCGCCGTCGAAGCGCTGATCGGACGCTACGAGCTTGTCCTGAACGACTATCAGCCGGCGGTTGAGCTGGCTCAGACTGGAGATCACTGAGATGACGTCTGCCGATCTCGCAATCCTGCTGCCCGAGATATTCCTCGCGGCCTACGCCATGGTGGCGCTGCTTGTCGCGGTCTGGACCGGCAAGGACGAAACGGCGCAGTTTCTCTGCTGGGTCACGGCGGCCATTCTGGTTGCGGTCGCCATCTGGGTGTCGCTGTCGGGCGGGGTGACGCGCACCGCCTTTGGCGGGATGTTCGTCGACGATGCGTTCGCGCGCTTCGCCAAGGTCACGCTGCTTCTGGCGGCCGCGCTGGTACTGATCCTGTCTGAGGGGTTCTTCAGCCGCCGCGGTGCGCTGGTGTTCGAATATCCGATCCTGGTCGCCCTGTCGGTTGTCGGCATGATGATCATGGTTTCGGCCGCCGATCTGATCACGCTCTACATGGGGCTCGAACTGCAATCGCTGTCGCTCTATGTGATCGCGGCGATCCGCCGGGACAGTCTGAAGTCGACCGAGGCGGGGCTGAAGTACTTCATCCTCGGGGCGCTCAGTTCGGGCCTGCTGCTCTATGGCGCCTCGCTGACCTATGGCTATGCCGGCACCACCGAATTCAAGGGCATCTACAGCGCCGCGACTGACGGGCATGTCGGGATCGGCCTGCTGATCGGCCTGACCTTCCTGATTTCCGGCATGGCCTTCAAGGTATCGGCGGTGCCGTTCCATATGTGGACGCCCGATGTCTACGAGGGTTCGCCCACGCCGGTCACCGCGTTCTTCGCCTCGGCGCCCAAGATGGCGGCCATGGCGATGTTCGCCCGCGCGCTGTACGACGCCTTCGGCGATGCGGTGGCGGATTGGCAGCAGATCATCGCCCTGCTGGCGGTGCTGTCGATGTATCTCGGCGGTATCGCCGGGATCGCGCAGCGCGACATCAAGCGGCTGATGGCCTATTCGTCGATCTCGCACATGGGGTTTGCCCTGATGGGGCTTGCCGCCGGAACGGCGATCGGGGTCGAGGCGATGCTGGTATACATGGCGATCTACGTCACCATGAACATCGGCACCTTCGCCTTCATCCTGTCGATGGAGCGTGACGGCCAGCCGGTGACCCGGATCGACAGCCTGAACATGCTGTCGAAGAAAGAGCCGGTCACCGCCTTTGCCATGCTGGTGCTGCTTTTCAGCCTTGCGGGGGTTCCGCCGCTGGTGGGCTTTTTCGGCAAGTTCGCCGTGCTGACCGCCGCGCTTGGCGCCGGTCTTACCTGGCTTGCCGTTCTTGGCGCCGTCGCTTCGGTGATCTCGGCCTTCTATTACCTGCGGATCGTCTATTTCATGTATTTCGGCTCGGACGACACGCAGAAGATCGACGGCCGGATGAGCCCGGTCCAGTGGGGAATTCTCATGGGATCGGCGGCGATCATGGTGCTAGGAGTCGTCAACCTCTTTGGTGTGGAAGGCCTGGCGGCCAACGCGGCGGCCTCTCTTGTCGGCAACTGACAACTGGCCGGCGGGATACGACCGTGTGGTGCTGCCCCGCGTGGACAGCACCATGGCCGAGGCCGCGCGGCGGGTCGGAATGCTGGGCGGTCCGACTTGGATCATGGCGCACGAGCAGACCGAGGCGCGCGGCCGGCGGGGGCGGCGCTGGTTCTACCCCAAGGGAAATTTCGCGGCGACACTTGCCATGCGCCCGGCGGCGAGCGCCGAGCAGGCCGCGCTGCGGAGCTTCGTGGCGGCGCTGGCGCTGTTCGATACTTTCGTGACGGTGAGCGGACGCGCCGAGGCCTTTGCGCTCAAATGGCCCAACGACGTGTTGCTGAACGGCGGCAAGGTCGCCGGCATCCTGCTCGAATCGGCCGGACAGGGCAGCCGGGTCGATTTCCTGCTGATCGGGATCGGGGTGAATCTGGCTGCGGCGCCGGCGCAATCCGAGGTTGACCCCGGGGCGCTCAGGCCCGTGTCGCTTCTGTCCGAGACCGGTGCGGCGGTCAGCCCCGAGGATTTTCTCGGCTTTCTCGCATCCGCCTATGCGCGCTATGAGGCGCAGTTCGAAAACCGGGGGTTTCCGGCGATACGCGAAGCCTGGCTTGCCCGTGCAGCGCGGCTTGGCGAGCCCGTCACCGCCCGCATGGCATCCGAAACCGTCACCGGAACGTTCGAGACGCTGGACGAACATGGCAACATCGTTCTTGCCACGCCGGGTGGGCGCCGTAGCATTGCCGCGGCAGAAATCTTCTTTTCCTGATCGAGAAAGGCCGCCCATGCTGCTCTGTATCGACACCGGCAACACCAACACGGTCTTTTCGGTCTGGGATGGCGAGCGCTTCCTGACCACGCTGCGCACCGCGACCGAGCACCAGCGCACGGCGGACCAGTATTTCGTCTGGTTCTCGACCCTGATGCAGCATCAGGGCATTCCCGTCGATATCGACGAGGTCATCATCTCGTCCACCGTGCCGCGCGTGGTGTTCAACCTGCGGGTTCTGTCGGACCGCTATTTCAACTGCCGGCCGCTGGTTGTCGGCAAGCCCGATTGCCTGCTGCCGAACCCGCCGCGCGTGGACCGCTCGGCGCAGGTCGGACCCGACCGGCTGGTCAACACGGCCGGGGCCTTCGACCGCCACGGCGGCGACCTGATCGTGGTCGATTTCGGTACCGCGACCACGTTTGACGTGGTGTCACGGGATGGCGCCTATATCGGCGGCGCCATCGCACCGGGTGTCAATCTCAGCCTTGAGGCACTTCACCTTGCGGCGGCGGCACTGCCGCATGTCGATATCACCAAACCCGAAAGGGTGATCGGCACCAATACCGTGGCCTGCATGCAATCCGGTGTCTTCTGGGGCTATGTCGGGCTGGTGCAGGGCATATGCGGGCACATCCTGGCAGAACGGGAACGTCCGATGAAAATCATCGGTACCGGGGGGCTTGCGCCGCTGTTCAGTCAGGGTGAAGTTCTGTTCGATATCATCGAGGACGACCTGACCATGCACGGGTTGACGGTCATCCACCGATACAACAAGGAAAACAACACGATATGAGCGGAAACGAGCGGTTGATCTACCTCCCCCTCGGCGGGGCGGGCGAAGTCGGCATGAACGCCTATGTCTACGGATGGGGCAAGCCGGGCAAGGAGCGGCTGATCCTTGTCGATCTGGGCGTGACCTTTCCCGACATGGACACGACCCCCGGGGTCGACCTGATCATGGCGGACATCGCATGGCTGGTCGAAAACGTCGACCGGCTCGACGCGATATTCATCACCCACGGGCACGAGGACCACATTGGCGCGCTGGGGCTGTTCTGGCCGGAACTGAAGGCGCCGGTCCATGCGCGCAGGTTCACCGGCCATCTTGCGGCGCGCAAGCTGGAGGAACGCGGAAGCGATCCGGCGCAGGTGAGCGTGGTCGGTGCGTGGCCCGAAACGGTCGAGGCCGGTCCGTTCAGGGTGGGGTTCGTGCCGGTGTCCCATTCGATTCCCGAAAGCTCGGCACTGGTGATCGATACGCCTGCGGGCCGCATCGTGCACACGGGCGATCTGAAGCTCGATGGCGCGCCGGTTGTCGGCGAGCCGTTCGACCCGGAACTCTGGCATGAAATCGCCGGAAGCGGGGTCAAGGTCCTGACCTGCGACAGCACCAATATCTTCGTCGAACGCCCAGGTCGGTCGGAATCGACGCTGGGGCCGAATATCCGCGAGCTTGTCGCCGGGGCGCGCGGCATGTTCGTGGCGACGACATTCGCCTCGAACGTGGCGCGGGTGAAGACGCTTGCCGAAGCGGGGCGCGATGCCGGTCGTTCGGTCTGCCTGATGGGGCGGGCGATGCTGCGCATGGTTCAGGCGGCGACCGAGACCGGCGTGCTGACCGACTTTCCTCCGGTCATCACCCACGAGGAAGCCGAGGACGTGCCACGCCAGAACCTGATGCTGATCGTTACCGGCAGCCAGGGAGAACGCCGCGCCGCAACCGCGCAACTCAGCCGCGGCAAGTACCTGGGGATGGAACTGGCCGAGGGCGATAGCTTCCTGTTTTCCTCCAAGACCATCCCCGGAAACGAACGTTCGGTGCTGAGGATCGTCAACGCGTTCTCGGAACTGGGGGTCGATGTGGTGGACGACCGGAGCGACCTCTATCATGTTTCGGGCCATGCCAACCGCCCCGACCTCGAGGCGCTGCACGAGTTGATGAAGCCGCAGATGATGATCCCCATGCACGGCGAGCACCGGATGCTGCGCCGTCACGCCGAAGTGGCCGAGGCGAAGGGGATCGCATCCTGCGTCGCGGTCAACGGAACGATGCTGGATCTTACAGGCGACCGGCCCGAGGTTGCCGGTCACGTTGAACCCGGACGCGTCTATCTGGACGGGACGATGAAGATCGGGGCACTGGACGGGGTGATCCGCGACCGCATCCGCATGGCGCTGAACGGGCATGTGATGCTCAGCGTGATCCTCGACGAAGAGGACGAGCCGCTGGGTGACCCCTGGGCCGAGATCATGGGGCTTGCCGAAACCGGCAGTTCCGGCACGCCGATAGCGGAGTTGATCGAGGCCGAGGCCGGACAGTTCATGGCCCGCGCCGCCGGCAAGATCCTGGTCGACGACGAGAAGCTGGAATCCGGCCTGCGCCGGGTGGTTCGCCAGGTGACGGTCGAGGAAATCGGCAAGAAACCCGAGGTTACTGTGGTAATCTCGCGCCTGGGCTGACCTGCGGATACGGGACGCGGCCGCGACCGGCCGCGCCCGGGCAAGGCAGCCGTGCGGGTCAGTCTTCGCCGCGGGTCAGGGCGGCCACGCCGGTGCGGGCAATCTCGACCAGACCGAGCGGGCGCATCAGGTCGGCGAAGGCGTCGATCTTTTCGGTCGAGCCGGCCACCGAGAAGATGAAGCTTCCGAGCGTCGAATCCACCACATGGGCGCGGAAGATATCGGCGAGCCGCAGCGCCTCGACCCGCTTGTCGCCGGTGCTCGATACCTTGAGCAGGGCAAGCTCGCGTTCGACCGAGGGGCCCTCGACCGTCAGGTCGTGCACCGCGTGCACCGGCACCATCCGCCCCAACTGGGCCTTGATCTGCTCGATCACCTGCGGTGTGCCGGTGGTCACGATGGTGATGCGCGAGCGGTGGCCGGTATGGTCGACCTCGGCCACGGTCAGGCTTTCGATATTGTAACCGCGCCCCGAGAACAGGCCGATCACGCGGGCAAGCACGCCTGCCTCGTTGTCGACCACTACGGCGAGGGTGTGGCGTTCGATGACTTCTTCGTTGGGATTGCGAAGGTCGTAGGCGGAATGCCGCGACGATCCCTGCTTGATGTTGAGTGCGCTCATCGGTTTCCCCGTCTCTGGCGCCATCCCCGGATTGCGCCGCTTTCGTTACAATGCCGGTATCGCCGGCGAAAGGGTGCGCCGGGCAATACCGGCACACCACGCCTGTCAGACCAGAACGGCGCCCGAACTGCCGATGACATCCCTGGTCGATGCCTCGCCCAGCAGCATGAAGTTGTGCGGCTCGCCGGACGGGATCATCGGGAAGCAGTTCTCGTGCTTTTCGACAAGGCAGTCGAAGATCACCGGGCCGTCGTGGGCTATCATCTCGATGATCGCATCGTCCAGATCGGCGGGGTCGGATACCTTGAAGCCCCTGGCGCCGAAGGCTTCGGCCAGCTTGACGAAATCGGGCAGTGCCTCGGACCACGAATGGCTGTAGCGCTCGCCGTGCAGCAGTTCCTGCCACTGGCGCACCATGCCCAGCCGTTCGTTGTTGAGGATGAACTGCTTGACCGGCAGGTCGTACTGGGCGGCGGTTCCCATTTCCTGCATGTTCATCAGGAACGAGGCATCGCCGGCGATGTTGACGACCAGACTGTCGGGATGGGCCACCTGCACGCCGATCGAGGCCGGCAGGCCGTAGCCCATGGTGCCCAGGCCCCCGGACGTCATCCAGCGGTTCGGCGCGTCGAAGGTCAGGAACTGCGCCGCCCACATCTGGTGCTGGCCGACATCGGTGCAGAAGTACCGGTCGCGCCCCTTGGTCAGTTCCTCCAGCCGTTGCAGCGCGTATTGCGGTTTGATCACCTTGTCCGAGTTCTTGTAGGACAGGCAGCGGATTTCCTTCCACTCGTCGATCTGCGCCCACCATTTTGCCAGCGCCTCGCGGTTCACCTTGCGGCCGCGCGCCTTCCAGATGCGCAGGGCGTCTTCCAGCACATGGCCGACATCGCCGATGATCGGAATGTCGGTGCGGATGACCTTGTTGATCGAGCTTGGGTCGATGTCGATATGCGCCTTGACCGAATTGGGGCTGAAATCGGCGATCCGGCCGGTGATACGGTCGTCGAAGCGGGCGCCGACGTTGATCATCAGATCGCAGCCGTGCATCGCCAGATTGGCCTCGTAGAGGCCGTGCATGCCCAGCATCCCCAGCCAGCTTTTGCCCGACGCCGGATAGGCGCCCAGACCCATCAGGGTCGATGTGACGGGAAAGCCCGTCGCATCGATGAACTCGCGCAGCAACTGGCTGGCGAGCGCGCCGGAGTTGATCACCCCGCCACCGGTATAGAAGACCGGCCGTTCGGCCGTTTCCATCGCCGCGACCAGTTCGGTGATCATCTCGATATCGCCCTTGACGCGCGGGTGGTAATGCCCCTTGGGCGCCTCGCGCGGGCCGAGATAGGTGCCGGTGGCGAACTGCACGTCCTTGGGAATGTCGATCAGCACCGGGCCGGGCCGGCCGGAGGTGGCGACATGAAATGCCTCGTGGATCGTTTCGGCCAGATCGTCGGTATCCTTGACCAGCCAGTTGTGCTTGGTGCAGGGGCGGGTAATGCCAACCGTGTCGGCCTCCTGAAAGGCGTCCGAACCGATCATGAAGGTCGGCACCTGGCCCGACAGCACGACCATCGGGATCGAATCCATCAGCGCGTCGGTGATGCCGGTGACGGCATTGGTCGCGCCCG
>NZ_JBKEAE010000025.1:0-27764 GCF_047971885.1 Tropicimonas sp.
GTCGCTGCAGGTCTGCTGGCGGCCACGCCTGCCTGTCGGCGCGGCATCCCAGGTCATGATGGGATCGAACCAGATCGTCAGCGAGCCCCGGCGCTTGAGCGCTTCGTTGTAGGCTGGCCAGGTCCTGGTCCTGTAGCTCGGGGGAGTAGGTCTGCTCATGCAGAACAGCTACCATGCTGGATGCACGAGATGAATCCATTACGCGATTTGTGCAACAGAGCCATCCAGCGGCACCAGACAGATCGCTTGACTTTGATCAAAGTTGATAAAAAGAATCGGATTATAGTGAGGATATCGCCGGATTGCGGACGGTCGTGCCTCGGTGGCCGTTTGCCGTTATCTGGCCTGTTGTTGAGAAAGGTCGGCACCGATGCCCCGTCTGATCACACGTCGCGTCACACTCCTGTCGGGGGCGGCCGCCCTGGCGGCACCTGCCTTTGCCAACGCTGCCGCGCCGCTGGCGGTGCTCGATATCCATGGCCCGCCGGCCGGGCCGTCGATCCTGCTGGCTTATGGCGTGGCGGCGGGAATGCTCGGCCCTGTCGCGGAGACGGTGAATTTTCATGTCTGGCGCAATCCCGACGAGTTGCGCGCCGGGCTGACCTCGGGCCAGATGAATGTCGTCGCGATGCCGGTGCAGGCGGCGGCGAACCTCTATTATCGCGGCTTTTCCCTGAAGCTGGTCAATGTGATGACACAGGGGCTGCTCTATGTGGTGTCGGCCGATCCCGGGGTAGCATCGGTCGAGGCGTTGGCGGGCAAGCATATCGCCGTGCCCTTCCGTGGCGACACACCCGATATCATCCTTGATCGTCTGCTGGCGGCGGCGGGGCTCGGCCGGGAAGCGGATCTGCGCCTGAGCCATGTGTCAACACCGGTCGAGGCGGTGCAGATGCTGATGACCGGGCGCGCCGATTGCGCGCTGCTGCCCGAACCGGCAATCAGCGCGGCGATCCTCATGGGCGGATTGCGGGGCGTGACGCTCACCCGCGCGGTGGACGTGCAGGAGGCATGGGGCGCGCTCACCGGCGGGGAGCCCTCGATCCCGCAGGCCGGGCTGGCAGTGACCGGGCAATTCCTGGAGGAGCATGCCGCGCTCATGCCTGCACTTGAAACAGCGGTCGCGGCCATGGCCCAATCCGCGCTTGCCGATCCGGCCGCCGCCGGGGCGCAGGCGAGCGCGGCGCTAGGCCTGCCGGCGCAGGTGATCGCCGCCTCCATCCCGCATTCGCGGCTCGGCGCCTGGCCGGCGCGCGAGATGCGCGAACCGGTGGAGCGGATGCTGTCGCTGATGGCGGAGGTCGATCCGCAGAAGATCGGAGGCCACCTGCCCGATGACGGTTTCTACTTCTAAGCCGGGAACGATTGCGGGCGCGCTCGACCGGCTGAGTCGGGCCGGGCTGTTCCTGTGGTCGGGCTGGGCGGGGCTGGCGGCGCTGGCGCTGATCGCCGCTGTCTGGCAGGTCGGACACGAGGCCTATGGCGATTTCATCCTTCCGGCACCGCTGGCGGTGCTGCGCCGGGCGGGGGCGATCCTGTCGGACGGAGAGGCGCTCGCCATCGCCTTGCAAACCGGTGGCCGCGCGAGCGAAGGCCTGGCCATTGCTGTCCTTGTCGGCACATCGGCCGGGATCATCGCCGGCTATGCGCCGGCGGTTCTGCGGATGATGCGGCCCTTCCTGACCGTGCTGCTCGGCGTGCCGCCCATCGCCTGGATCGTGCTGGCGATGATCTGGTTCGGCAATAGCGACGGCACGGTGCTGCTGACGGTTTTCGTCGCAGCGACGCCGGTGGTGCTGGCCGGCGCGGCAGAGGGGATCGTGACCCGCGATCGCGGACTCGACATGATGGCGCAGGCTTTTGGCGCCGGGCCGTTGCGGCGCTTTGCAACGCTCGGGCTGCGCCAGCTCGGGGCGCATTTCTTTCCCGCACTGGTGCTGGCGCTGGCCACCGCCTTCAAGGTTGCGGTCATGGCCGAATTGCTGGCCAATGCCGGCGGCATCGGTGGTGAACTGGCCGAGGCGCGCAGCAATTTCGATATCGAGGGCGCCCTGGCCTGGGTGCTGATCGGCGTGAGCCTGCTGATCGCCACCGAATACGGCCTTGTCCAGCCGGTGCGCGCCGAGCTTGACCGCTGGCGTTCCGCCGCCCGGCCATGGGGGGTGAAGCGGTGAGCGAATTGCTGCGCCTTGAGGCTGTCGGGCATTCCTATCTGGGGCGCAGCGTGCTCGAACGGATCGATCTTTCGGTCCATGCGGGAGAGATCGTGGCGCTGATCGGCCCGTCGGGCTGCGGGAAATCGACGCTGGCGCATATCGCCGCCGGGCTGATCGACCCGCTGGAGGGCCGCCTGCACCGCGGCTACCTGCGCCACGGCATGGTGTTTCAGGATCCGCGCCTGATGCCCTGGGCCACTGCCCGGGAGAATATCGCCTATCCGCTGCGCCTGGCCGGCATTCCGCGCCGGGAGCGCGCCGCGCGCATCGCCGCCGTTGCCACCCGCGTCGCGCTGGAACCGGAGGATCTGGGGAAATATCCCGTCGAGCTTTCGGGCGGGATGCGACAGCGCACGGCAATCGCCCGCGCCCTTGCAGCCGAGCCCGATTTCCTGTTTTTCGACGAGCCCTTCACCGCGCTCGACGTGGCGCTGAAACGGCGCATGCAGGATCTGGTGATCACCCAGGCTGCACGGGCCGGCACCTCGGGGCTGTTCATCACCCAGGACCTGACCGAGGCCGCACGGATCGCCCACCGCATCGCGGTGATGGACACGCATGGGCGCGGCATTCTGGGCGAGCGTGTCGTTCCGGGCCAGCCGGGGCAGCGCCGCGAGGGTGCGCTTTTCGACTTCGTGCGCGCCGCCGAGCGCGACGATCCGCTCTTTGCCCATATCCACGATGTCGACGAAAGGCAGATCGCATGAGCGATTTGACGCGATCCGCGCCGGCGCTTCCCGCCCTTCCGCTGTGGCGCATACTGGGCGACGAGGGGTTCCGCCTGTTCTTTCCGCTCTGCGTGCTGCACGGGGCGCTCTGGCCCTTCCTCTGGGTAGCCATCGACGGACTGGCGATGCCGCTTTCAGGCAGGGTGGCACCGGGCATCTGGCATGCACATGAAATGATCGTCGGGTGCTATGGCGCGGCGCTGATCGGCTTCCTGACCACCGCCGTGCCGGAATGGACCGATACCGAACCCCTGCGCGGCCGCCCGCTTTATGCGCTCGCCGCGTTCTGGGGCGTGGGGCGCTGCGTCGGGTTGCTCGGCTGGGATGCCGCGATCGGGCTGGCCGCGCTGGCCGATCTTGCCTGGATGGCCGCATTGCTGGCCTATATCGCCGGCCTGTCGCTGCGCCGCCGGACGGATCGGCTCCTGGCCTTCATGCTGTGGATCGCGCTGCTGATCGCGGCCGAGATGGCGGCACGCTGGGGCATGCTGCGCGGCAACGCTGATCTTGCCGCCACCGGGGCCTATGCGGCAGGGTTCGTCTTTCTCGGATTCCTCGGTATCGCACTGGCTCGCGTCACCGTTCCCGTCACCAATCTCGTTCTGGATCCGAGCGAGGAAACCTCGCCCTTCCGGCCGCATCCGGGGCGGCTGAACCTTTCGGCCGGGCTGGTTTTCGTGGCCCTTGCCGGCGAAGCGTTCGGCCTGTCCGACGCGGTGCGCGGCTATCTGTGGATCGCGGCGGGGGCGGGTTTCCTCGACCGGGTGGCGGAGAATTTCGTCGGTCGCCGCTTCTTCCGTCTCGAAATCCTCGGCCTCGCCCTGTCGGCGGGATTTGCCGGCGTGGGGCTGATGCTGATCGGCGCCTCGCTGCTCGATGCGCCCATCGGACCAACGGCCGGGTTGCACATGGCGCTGATGGGCGGGCTCGGGATCGGTGTGTTGCAGGTGCTTTCGGTTGCCGGCCTGATCCATGCGGGGCATTCGCTGCCCTTTCCGCGCGGCCTGCGCTTCGCGTTCCTGCTGATCATCCTGGCCGTCCTGCTGCGTGCCGGTCCCGATCTCGGCCTGTTCGATCACCCGTTCGGAGCGCCCTATCTGGCCTCATCGCTGCTGTGGTCCGCCGGGCTGCTGGTCTGGCTCCGCCTCTACCGCGGCTACATTGGCGATGCCGAACATCTCCGCGCACGCGGATGCTGACATGACCTGACAAACCACCACCCATCAGCCAGATACCGGACCCCTCGTGCCGTCATCCAGCCATGAATGCGCCTGAAACAGAGGGACGAAACATGCCGAAGATACAAACGCTCCGGAGCCGCTTGCCGGTTGTCGTGGGTGCGGGACTATCCATTGGCGGGATGCTTGCAACGCTGCCCGCGTACGCGCAATCCGCGCAGCCCGGAGCGGTGCTCGAGCTTGAGCCGATCACCGTCGATGCCGGAGAGGATGGCTGGAGCCTCGCCGAAGACCTGCGCCAGAGGATCGCTGGTACGCCCGGCGGCGCCTCGGTCGTCGGCGCCGCGGATATCGAGGCGATGGCCGCGCCGACCTTCGCCGATGCAATGGCCGGGGTTCCCGGCGTCGTGGTGCAGGAATTCTTCGGCGGCAACGATCAGCCGCGTTTCCAGATCCGCGGCTCGGGCATGCAGCAGAGCCCGACCGAGCGCGGCCTGCTGATCCTGCGCAACGGCATGCCGGTCAACCGCGCCGACGGCTCCTATATCGCCGGGCTGGCCGCGCCGGGGATGAGCGAAGCGATCGAGATCTGGCGCGGTCCGGCCGCCAACCGGCTCGGGGCGACGGTTCTGGGCGGCGCGGTGAATTTCATCTCGCCAACCGCAGCCACGGCACCGGGTACGCGGCTGTCCTTCGGTGGCGGCAGCTTCGACCGGTGGTCGGCCAGCGGGCAGACGACGTTTTCCGGCGAGAAGGTCGGCGGGCTGCTCCAGTTTTCGTGGGACGAGAGCGATGGCTTCCGGGATGCGAACGACGCCTCCCGCCGCGCCATCGTTTCGGGTAATATCGAGATCGAGCATGGCGAGGGCATGGCAACGCAACTGTTTCTGTCCTACACCGATCTGGAGTTCGAGATCCCGGGCCCGCTGACCAGACACGCGCTGGACAACGACCCCGAAAGCAACCACCCCGGCCCGACGGTCACGCCGGGCCTGCCGCCGAGCGTGTCGAACCCCGGCCCCAATGTCGGGCGCGACCGGCCACGGCGGGAATCGACCCAGTTCCTGGCCGGCGCGCGGACCACCATCGACCGGGGCGAGCACCTTTACGATCTGGGGCTCAGCCTCAGCCGGACCGAAGACAGCTTCCGGTTCCCGATCTCGGCCGGCGAGCGTGTGACCGACGGGACCGACGGGGTGCTTTCGGCGCGCTACGCCTTCCGTCCCGATACCGTCGCCGGCCTGCCGCTGTTCGAGGCGACGCTGCTCTATGCGGCGGGAAGCGCGGAGCGGACCTATTATCACAATGTCGCGGGGAAACGCGGGCCGGAATTCGGCAGCAACGATCTGAACGCGCAGACGCTCTCGGCCTATCTCGGCGCCAACATCCCGCTCGGCGAAACCCTCTTTGTGTCGCCGTCGCTCGGCTACACCTGGGCCAAACGCAAGAACGAGGACACCTGGGGCGACCCGACACGGCCGACGGTTGGCTTCAGCCCGCTGAACCAGCAGATGCGCCTTCCCGACGGCACGGTGCCGGCAACCGATGCCGGCTACGACCGGACATACGAGGGCTGGACCGGGGCGCTGGCGATGACATGGACCCCGCACGAGGACCACACCCTGTGGATCGCCGCCTCGCACAGTTTCGAGCCGCCAACCCATGACGACCTGATCGCGCCGGTGGGTGGCACGCCGTTCTCCGGGCCGGGCCGCCCCAATCCCGGCATGCCGACCTCCACCGCAGCGATGTTCACCACCCCGGATCTCAAGGCGCAGGAGGCCGACACGATCGAGCTTGGCTGGCGCGCAACCTGGCGTAGCCTCGGCTGGGATCTGACAGCCTATCATTCGCGGGTGAAGAACGAGATTCTGTCGCTGCGCGATGTCACCGGTGCTTCGCGCGCCTCGATGAACGCCGACAGGACGCTCCATACCGGTGTCGAACTGGGGGTGAACGGGCGGTTTTCCGATACGTTCTCCGGCCGGCTGGCCTGGACCTGGCAGGATTTCCGCTTCGACGACGATCCGGTCCGGGGCAACAACCGCCTTGGCGGTTCGCCGCGCAACGTGATCACCGCCGCGCTGGCGTGGGAACCGCTGGATGTGCTTTCCGTTCTGGGAACGGTCAGATGGGTACCGGACGAAACGCCGGTCGACAACATGAACACGCTCTGGGCCGATCCCTACTGGGTGGCCGACCTGCGGGCGAGATGGCTGGTAACCGACCGCATCGCCCTTGTCGGAGAGGTGACGAACCTGTTTGACGAAACCTATGCCTCCTCGACGCTGGTCGTCGACGCGGCGCAGCCGGGACAGGCGGCCTTCATTCCCGGCGAGGGACGGGCCTTCTACATCGGTGCCGAGATGACGTTCTGAGAATGCACGCGGCGGGTGCGCCCGCCGCACGCAGGTTCAGGCGATCCCGGCGGCCTGCGGCAGCAGATAGGGGATGTCGGCCGCCGGCGTCCGGTTGGGGCGCAGGGGGCAGCCATAGGCGCGCGACAGCACCGCCTCGCGCATGACGGTGCGCGGCGGCCCCTCGGCCACGATCCGGCCGGACTGGAACAGGGCGACCCGGTCTGCGAACATGGCGGTCAGGTTGAGATCGTGCATCACCGCAACAACCCCGCCACCCGCCCGCGCATAGGTCCGCGCGATCTCCATCACCTGAAGCTGGTGCCCGATATCGAGGCTGGCGACCGGCTCGTCCAGCAAAAGCCAGCGCGCTGCGCCGTCGGCCACCGGCTGCCAGACCTGCGTCAGGACCCTGGCGAGGTGCACCCGCTGCTGCTCGCCGCCCGACAGTTCGGCGACGAACCGGTCGGCAAAACCCGCCAGCCCGACCCGCGACAGCGCCGCGACCGGCACATCGTCGCTGCCTGCGCCGGCGCCGGCCATCTGGCCGAGCCGGACCACCTCGATCACCGTGAAGGGAAAGGCAAGCTGCGTGGCCTGTTGCAGCACCGCGCGCTGAGCGGCCAGTTCCCACGGGCGCTGGCCGGCGATATCCCGGCCGTTGAGTGTGATTGCTCCGGAATGGCGCAGGTCCCCTGTCAGGGTCCGCAGGAAGGTCGTCTTGCCCGAGCCGTTCGGCCCGACGATCGCCGTCACCTCGCCCGGACGCGCGGCAAAGTCGATCCCGTGCAGGATCTCGCTGTGTCCGAGTCGAACGGAAACGCCGCTTGCCCGCATCGCTCAGAACCCGATCACATGCCGCTGGCGCAGCAGAATCCACAGGAAGAACGGCGCACCGATGATGGCGGTGACGATCCCTATGGGAAGCTCTGCCGGTGCGACGATGGTGCGGGCGATCATGTCAGCCGCCAGAAGCAGCGTCGCACCGAGCAGCGCGGCGTTCGGCAGCAGTGTGCGGTGATCGGGCCCGGTGGCCAGCCGCAGCAGATGCGGCACGACGATGCCGACAAAGCCGATACCGCCCGAAACGGCTACGGCGGTGCCCGTCGCCCCGGCCACGGCGAGGATCGCCACGCGCTTGAGTCTCTGGACCGGAACGCCGATATGCGCCGCCGCCGCCTCGCCGAGCGCCAGCCCGTTAAGCCCGCGCGCCAGAAACGGCGCCGCTACGAGGGCCAGCACGATCAGCGGAGCCGCGCTCAGCACCTTGTTCCACGTCGCCCCCGCCAGCGAGCCCATGTTCCAGAAGGTAAGATCGCGCAACTGGCTGTCATCGGCCATATAGATCAGGATGCCGGACAGCGCGCCGCCCAGTGCCGTCAGCGCGATCCCTGCCAGCAGCATGGTGGCCACCGATGTCTGGCCGTGCCGTGTGGACATGCGGTAGAGCAGCACCGTCGCGCCCAATGCGCCCAGAAAGGCCGAAAGGGCGACCAGCTGGCTTCCCGCCGCCTGTTGCAGCGCCACCGGCAACAGACCGCCGAGGACGATAGCCGAGATCGCGGCGAGGCTCGCTCCGGCGGAGATGCCGATGATGCCCGGATCGGCCAGCGGATTGCGGAAAAGACCCTGCAGGATGGCGCCCGAAACGGCGAGCGCGGCGCCCACCAGAATCCCTTCGGCAAGGCGCGGCAAGCGGATATCCCACAACACGATCCTGTCCACCGGCGCAATTTCCCGCCCGGCGGCCATCTCGCCCAGTACGCGCCAGAGCGAGGTATCGGACGCCCCCGCGCCGAGGCTGAGCACGCTGGTTGCAACCAGAAGCAGCGCCAGCCACAGGGTCAGGCGCCGGGCCTGAATGCGCCGGTCGGCGGCGGGCCGCGCCGGCGCTTCGGCCGCCACGCTCACGAGCCACCCGCCTCGCGCAGCGCTTCGGCCAGCGCGGTAACCGCACCCGCCGTTCGCGGACCGAAGCCGAGAAGATGCATTCCGTCGATGCGGACGAGGTTGCGGGACCTGCCCGCTGGCGTCGCCCCGATCGCCGGATGGGCGAAAAGCTCGTCATCGGTGCCGGTCGGCGCCGCCTCGCTCTGCATCATCAGGATCACGTCCGGCGCGGCGCGGATCACCGCCTCGTCGGACAGCGGCTTGTAGCCCTCGAAATCCGTCACCGCGTTGGTGGCACCCGCCATGGCGATTATCCCGTCGGCGGCCGTTCCGGTGCCGCCGGCCATGATGCGGCCGCCCTGCGATGTCAGCACGAACAGCACGCGCTTGCGTGCCGGGTTGGCGGCGGCGGCGGCAACGGCGGCGGCGATTTCCGCATCGACCCTCACGGCGAGTTCCGCCGCGGCCGCATCCTCGTCCAGCGCCGCACCCACCGCGCGGATTTTCTCGCCGACCGCCTGGCGCGAATACCCCTCCGGAATCGTGACGAAGGGGATATCGGCCCCGGCCAGAACCTCAACCGTATCGGGCGGCCCCGCGCCCTCGATCGCCATTACCAGATCGGGCCCGACCGACAGCAGCCCCTCGGGCGAGAGACGGCGCATATAGCCGACATCGGGCAGAGCCGCAGCCTCGGCGGGATAATCGGATGTCGCATCCCGCGCCACCAGCCTGTGCTGCTGGCCAAGGGCATAGACAATCTCGGTCACCGCCCCGCCGACCGAAACGATGCGCTGCGCCGGATCCTCGGCGAACGCGGGCTGCGCACCGGCCAGCCCGGCAGCGACGACCGTCGCCTTGCAGGCGGAAACAATATCGAGGTTCATCCCCTGACTCCTTCATGCGACTGAAGGCCGGCGACAAGGGCATCCCACCCGTGCCGGAAGTCCCGCCGTTCGGTTCTGCGCGCGAAAATCTGGAAAACGAGCGCGCCCTCGTCGTCGAACGCTTCGAGCGAAACCGCGGCACCGCGCCTGGTCGGCTTGTCAACGGCCCAGACCTCGCTGATCCGGTCGGCCAGAAGATGCATGGCGAAGCCGTCGCTCTGCGCCTTCCACCACCGATCGCTCCTGTCGATCTGAGCGATCGGACCGCCGTGGATCTCGATGCAACCCATATTGCCGACAAAGATCATCACCTCGAGCGCGCGCTCCGCCACCGCGTCCAGAGCCTGACCGACCGCCGACGGCGACAGGCGGCGCACGAACGGCTCGCCCGCGATCCGGTAGGCGCCCAGCCGGTTCATTCCCAGCTTCGAGGTCAGGCGGAGAAACTGGTGCGTATCGGTGAGTTTCTCCCACTGTGCACGCAGTTCCCCTGCCTTCGCAGCGTTCACACGCGGCCGCTCGACAGGCTTGCGCGGAGAAACCGGCAGATTGTCCGACTGCTCCGCTGTCCGCAGCGTATCGACCAGCCGTTGCCAGTGTGCCGCGTCCGTTTCCGGGCCGGTGAATACCTCGTGCACCGGATCGCCGGCGGCGTCGAACACCCGAATGCCGCGAACGTCGTCCGGCGGAGCCTCCTGCCCGACGGCAAAGGCGGTGACCCAGTGCCGGGGAAATATCCTCAGGTCGATTTCCGGTGTCAGCACCATTGCCGCATGCTGTCCCGGATGGAAATTGTCATAGATCCCGGTTTTTTCGATCACGCAGCTTCGGTTGCGGGTGACCGCCGTCACCGCGCCGAGCCCGGCGATCATGGGGATCAGGCGGTCGGGGCTGGCGTCGATCCGCAACGCTCCGTCGGCAGCCACCGCCTGCGCCTCGCTTGTCGCGGGAGTTTCTATAAACTCCCCGTTGCCAGGGCCGGCCGGCGCGACATCCGGCATCGGGGTGCCCGGGTTGGATCTGATTGGCTGTCCCATTCGTTCGGTCATGGATCTCGCACTTCCCGGATGTTGTCGCCAGACACCGGATTTCCGGGCTGGCGGGGCGACAGGGCGCATATCCGACACTTTTACTTGGTTGGACGAAAGCGCTCAAGCAGATTGACGTGGCAAAACCGCAACTTTATCCGACCAAAATAATAGGATTAACTTTTCCGCCTGCATCGAACGGGCAATTGCGGCAGCTTGCCTGCGAAAAATCGCTCCCAGCTCTTCCTTCGGCGAATCCACCGGTTCCGCGAATCAGCCAGGCGCCTGCTCAAACCGTGCAAGGAACGACGGAAGATGAAAACGGACATGCGGCCGAATCTGCGCGACACACACAGTGCTCTGCTTCTCTCCACCGCGATGGCTCTGGCCGGAATCGGCCCGGCAACGGCGCAGGAGGACCCGGCCGCCACCGATCTCGGAGTGATCACCATCCTGCCGACGGGGCTTGCCACCTCGGCGTTTGAAAGCCAGTCGAGCGTTTCACTGGTCGAAAGCGACGAGATCGAAAAGGAGATTCCGCGTTCCGTCGCCGACCTGCTGACCAATGTGCCGGGCGTTACCGTCGATGACGGCGGAACCGGTATCGAACGTATCCGGATTCGCGGCGAATCCTCGCGCAGGGTCGCCATCAGCATCGACGGCCAGAAACTGACCGACCATTCGACCTATGGCCAACCGATCCTCGTCGATCCCGCCGCCATCGAACGCATCGAGGTGGTGCGCGGCGCGACCTCGGTTGTCTCGGGCTCGCGCGCCATCGGCGGCGCGGTGAACATCATTACCAAACGCGGCAGCGACGCCCCGATCGAAGGGCAGGCCAGCGCAACCTATTATTCGGCCAGCGACGGCTTTCGCGGCTCGGCCTCGCTGGCGGGCGGTTACAACGCGTTCGACTGGCGCCTGACCTACGCGAAAACCAGCTACGGCAACCGGATGACGCCGGATGGCGAGCTTGATCCGTCGAGCAGCGACAGCGAAAACCTGACCGCGCATCTGGGCTACACCCTGGGCAATCACTATTTTGCGCTTAAGGGGCAGGCCTATGACATCAGTTCCGAGACCTATACGGGCGATCCGGATTTCACCATCGACCTGCCGAAGCGGGATCTGCGCAAGGGCGGCCTCTATTACGAGGGGACGGACCTGACGCCCTGGATGTCGCGCCTGTCGGCCAACGTCTATTACCAGACCATCGACCGGGAATTCGAAAACGATGTCACCGTGGCGATCCCGATGGGGCCGTTTTCGGCCAACATGAACGTCCTGTCGACATCGGATGACGAACAGATCACCAGCGGCTTCAACCTGCAGACGGAACTGAGTTTCGTCGACGGGCAGCGCACGGCCGTCGGACTGGAATACGAGAACGATTTCATCGACACAGACAAGACCTCCACAGTCACCTTCGCTTCCCCGTTCGGCCCGCCGACCGTCACCGACGAACTTCGCGAGGACGACGCCCGCATCAGGACGACCTCGGCCTACCTCCAGCACGAGATGGATTTCACCCCGGTGCTGACGGGAACGCTGGGCGCGCGCTATTACCATGTCGAGGCGGAACTGGAGAAATCGCGGACCAACGGGGTCAACAACGGCGGCGAAAGCAACAGCGATGATCGCTGGCTCGGCTCGGCCGGACTGGTCTGGACACCGCGCGACGACCTGATGTTCCGCGCCAACGTCTCGCAGGGCTATATCTATCCCACGCTGTCGCAGCTTTTCCTGTCCACCACCGCCGGCGGCGGCACGACACTGGGCAACGCCGGCCTCGACCCCGAGACGGCAACGACGTATGAGATCGGCACGCGCTACGATGCGGGGGGAACGGTGCTCGACGCGGTGCTGTTCTACACCGAGGCCGAGGATTACATCGCCGCGATCACCATCGACGATGTCAACGACATCGCTCAGTACCAGAACGTGGATACCGCCACGAGCTGGGGCCTCGAACTTTACGCCGAGCACGACATAGGCGGCACGGGGATCGTGCCCTACGTGTCGGGCGCGTTCATGAAGCGCCGCTTCGAATACGCCAACGGATACGAGACATTCGACAGCGGCACCCCCAATCTTTCGGGCCGCATCGGTATCCGCAAGGACTGGCGCGCGAACTGGGGCGAAGGCTCGCTCGATCTCTATGTGCGCGGCGAAAGCAGGGCCGTCCAGCGGTCGGACGACGGCGATGTCGCCACCGCGGCCAGCGGCTACGGCACGCTCAATTTCCGCACCGACACCACCTTCGACAACGGCCTGTCGCTTGTCGCCGAGATCACCAATATCGGCGACAAGAGCTATGACCCGATCGACCAGCTTCCCGGTGCCGAACGCAGTTTCAACGTCTCGGCCAGCTACCGGTTCTGAGGGGCGCCATGCTGAAGATCGCGTTCCTGCTGCTGACCCTCACCGAGGCGGGCGATCCCCGCCTCACCGTCTCGTACTCGGAAACGCCGGAAGAATGCGAGGGGCTCGGGTTCGCAATCCTCGGCATCCTCGACGAGGCGGGCGCCACGGTGCTGCACCATCGGTGCGGTGAAACGGCGCTTGACCTGACGCCGTTCGAACACGGTCTCGGCCCCGAGCACGAAGTGAACCGCTTTCGCGTCACCGTTCCGGTGGATGCCGACTGGTCCATCGAACCCCTGTCGGCAGAGGCCGCATGCCAGGGGGCGCCGGATAGCAACCCGGCGGTCTATTGTGCGGTTTCGGTTCAGGCGGTTGCCGATGATCGCTGACAAGCAAAAAAACGCGGGCGGGGTCGTGTCGGGCCGTCCGAGGGGCATGCCGGTCCGGTCGCGCGAGCCGGTCACGCTCGAAAGCCTTTATGCCTCGGAAACCGGCGATATCCTCGCCGATGCCTTTCCCGGCAAGCAGGCGATGCACGGCATGGCGGGCGCCGTACCCGTGCCGCCCCAGCGAACCGACGCGTTGTGGAAAGAGTTGATGGAGCGTCCGCGCTCGGGGCCGGGCGTGGCCTATGTCCATATCCCGTTCTGCGAAAATCACTGCCTGTTCTGCGGCTTCTACCAGCATGCCTGGCGCGGGGATCTGGGCGGCTCCTATGTCGATACCATTCTGGAGCAACTCAGGGGTCACCAGGACAGCCCGGCCCATGCCAGCCATCCGCTGCGTGCGGTCTATCTGGGCGGCGGCACGCCGACGGCGCTTTCGTCCCGCGACATTGCCCGGCTGGTTGAAGGGCTGCGTGCGGCCCTGCCGCTGGCGCCGGATTGCGAGATCACACTGGAGGGGCGCATCCTGTCCTTCGGTGCCGAGAAGGCGCGCGCGGCCTTCGACGCCGGCGTCAACCGCATCTCGATCGGGGTGCAGACCTTCGACGAGCCGATCCGCAAGCGTCTGGGCCGCAAGTCGACCCGCGCCGAGACCCTGCGGTTTCTGAACACGCTTGTCGCGCTCGACCGGGGCGCCGTCGTCATCGACCTGATCCACGGCCTGCCGGGCCAGACGCCACAGGGCTTCGCCGAAGATGCGGCGCTGGCCGCGCGGCTCGGTCTGGATGGGGTGGATCTCTATTCGCTCAGCCTCATCCCCGGCACGCCGCTGCTGCTGGCGCAGGAGAAGGGCAAGCTGATGACCGCGCCGATGCGCGAACTGGGCACCTACTACGCCGCCGGCGCCGAGGCGCTGGACCGCGCCGGCTGGGAGGCGATCTCGTGCACCCACTGGCGCGGTGGAACGCGCGAGCGCAACATCTACAATTTCGAGGTCAAATCCGGCGCCGACTGCATCGCGCTCGGCGCCGGTGCCGGCGGCTTCCTGCACGGCCACGCCTATCGCATCCCGCCCGACCTGTCGCAATACGACGAGGTAGCGCGGCAGGGTGGCTGCCTTGCGGCAGGGTTTCTTGCCCCCTCTCCGCTTGCCGCCGTTCATGACGCAATCAAGGCGGGCATGGAGCGGGCGCGGCTGGATACCGCCCGCGTGGTCGCCGCCCTGCGAGCGGCCACAGGCGACGATTTCGCCGCAATCGCCGGCCCGCTGCTGGCCCAATGGACCCGTGCCGGCCTGATGCGCCCTCGCCACGATTTCCTCGACCTCACCCTGGCGGGACGCTTCTGGCAGACCGCGATGACCGGGCGCCTGATGGACTGGATCACTCAGGAATGCAGCCCCAAACCCACAGGAGACACAGCAACATGACCGATCAGACCGCCACCACGATCCGCGAGGCGATCGCCGCCAACCCGATGGCCGCGCTGGAGGATATCGCCCGCGCCGCCGGGGTTGCCACCCGCGAGGTGCTGGAGAACCTGCCGGACGGGCAGGCCCGTTGCGCCCCCGGCGGTGCCTTTGTCGATATCATGCAGGAAATGACCGGCTGGGGCGATGTGACCTTCATCGTCAACACGCCCGAGGTGATCGCCGAGGTCAAGGGGCCGGTGCCGTCTGGGAACCTGAAGAACGGTTTCTACAACCTGCATGGCAAGTCTCTCGCCGGCCATCTGCGCGCCGACCGGTGCGCGGTGATCGCCTTTGTCGAACGCAAGTTCATGGGGATCGATACGATGTCGGTGCAGTTCTATGCCGAAAGCGGCGCCTGCATGTTCAAGGTCTATCTCGGGCGGGACGAGAAGCGCCAGCTCATCCCCGCCCAGATCGCCGCCTTCCGTGCGGCGCGCGACCGGTTTGCCGCCGGTTCCGCCGATGCCTGAGCGCGCGGCGGGCGGCCGGCAACTGTTCTGTTTCGGCCTGGGCTATACCGCGGCACATCTGGCACCGCACCTGCGCGAGGCCGGTATCGACCTGTCGGGAACCTGCCGGGAGCCCGGCAAAGGCGCGGCCTGGCAGGAGCGGGGCGCGCGCGTCACACCCTGGCAGTCCGGCGAGGTACTGACGGCGCAGGCGCTGTCGGGTGTCACGGATATCCTGATCTCCGTTCCGCCGGATGCAGAGGGCTGCCCGGCCCTGCGCGCCCTGGGCGGTGCCCTGCCCGACGGGATCGGCTGGGTCGGCTATCTGTCATCCTCGGCGGTATATGGCGATGCTCACGGTGCATGGATCGACGAGACACACCCGCCCGCCCCGCGCAGCCGCGACGCGCAGGCGCGCATGATCGCCGAGGCGCAATGGTCCGCCGCTTGCGCCCGCGCCGGTGCCGCACTGGACCGGATGCGGCTGTCGGGCATCTACGGCCCCGCCGGGCGCTCCCCTTTCGACCGGCTCGGCGGCGGCGATGCGCGGGCGCGTGCCATCGTCAAGCCGGGGCAGGTCTTCAACCGGATCCATGTCGAAGACGCCGCCGCAGCCGTGCTTGCCGCCATGTCCGCACCGGCCGGCGACCGTGTTCTCAACATCTGCGACGATCTGCCGGCTCCGGCGCACGAGGTGCTCGAATACGCCGCGATGCTCGCCGGCTCGCCACCTCCGGAACGCGTTGCCTTCGACCCCGCCACGCTCCCACCCGGAGTGGCCGATTTCTATGCCGAAAACAGGCGACTGGAGAACGCACGCCTCAAGGCGCTGCCCGGATTCCGGCTGAAATATCCCGATTACGGGAAGGGCCTCGCGGCCATCCTCGCGGCCGAACGCAGAGACGTACGGGCAGGCGCCGTACCGAGGTGAATGCCTTGCGGCATCTTCGTCAGCTGAATTTCCCCGTCCATCGAGTCCAGGAAACCCCCGTCCGCAGCGCCCGACCATGGAAAGACCAGCCTGATATAGCTGCTGCTGCGCAAAATCAAAAAGTTATAGCCTGACAACGCCCGCCGAAGCGCGAAAAACCTGTGCCTTCGTCAGGGCCGGTAGCGCAGCGCATCGACCAGCAGGCGGAAGGCGGGGGTGATCTGCCGCCGGCTGGGATAGTAGAGGTGATAGCCTGCGAAGGGCGGGCACCAGTCGGCCAGCACGCGCACCAGCCGGCCGGACCCGACATGGGGGCCGAGGTGATCCGAGGGCAGGCAGACCAGCCCGCATCCGGCTAGGGCGGCCTCGGTGGCGAGATTGGAATCCGAACAGGTGAATTGTCCGTCCACGCGAACGTTCAGCGTCCGGCCGGCCTTCTCAAACTCCCAGACATAGAGCCCGCCGACCGTCTGCATGCGCAGGTTGATGCAATTGTGTCCGGTCAGTTCATGCGGGGTCTTCGGCGCCGGATGGTCGCGGAAATAGCCGGGTGTCGCGGCAACCACCATCTGTAGTTCCGGGCCGATACGGACGCCGATCATGTCCTTGTCGAGGCTTTCGCCCAGCCGGACGCCGGCATCGAACCTTTCCCTTGCGATATCGACAAAGCGCGACTCGGCGGCGATCTCGATCTTCACCTCCGGGTATTCGGCCATCAGCCGGGTTGCGGCCGGCATTACCACCTGCCGCGCCACCTCGCGACCTGCGGTCAGCCGGATCGTTCCCGCCGGATGGCTGCGCATCGCATCCAGCGTCGCAAGCTGCGTCTCGATGTCGTCGAAGGCCGGGCGCAGCGTATCGGCCAGCTTTTGCCCCGCGTCGGTCGGCGAAACCGAGCGCGTGGTGCGGCTCAGCAGCCGGACATCCAGCCGCTCCTCCAGCCGGCGCACCACTGCGCTGACCGCACTTTGCGAAGTACCGAGCCGGGCCGCTGCACGGGTGAAGCTGCGCTCCTCGGCCACCGCCAGAAACGCAATCAGGTCACCCATCTCGTCGCGCCGCATTCATATCTCCCGAATATAAGACCATTCCGAAACTAGCATTTCAGCTGTTGGGTGGCACGCCCTATTTTGCCCTGAAAATGGAGGTAACGCCGTTGTCGCCGTTCCATCGTGTTCTTCCGCTTGTCGCTGCGGGTCTGGCCGCCGCGGGGTATCCGGCCCTTGCGCAGCAGCCCGAGACCTTCACCAACAGTCTCGGGATCGAATTCGTGCGGGTTCCCGCCGGAAGCTTTCCGATGGGCGCGCCCGATAGCGACCCCGAGGGGCGCGCCATGGAGCGGCCGCAGCACGAGGTGACGATTTCACGCCCGTTCCGGGTTGCCCGCACCGAGGTGACCCAAGGGCAGTGGGAGCAGCTGATGGGCGAGAATCCCTATGTGCGCGACCGTTCGAACCTCTATTACGACCTGCCCGGCATGGCTGGACGGATCACCCGGCCAGACCACCCCGCGACCGTTTCATGGAACGACGCACAGGAATTCATCGCGCGGCTGAACGAGGCCGAAGGCGGGCCGGACTACCGCCTGCCGACCGAGGCCGAATGGGAGTATTTCGCCCGGGCAGGCACCACGACGCGGTATTACTTCGGCGACGACAGCAGCCGTCTGGGCGAACACGCCTGGTATGGCGAGGGCTTCGGCGAGGGTGGCCATCACCCGGTCGCGCAGAAGACGCAAAACCCCTGGGGGCTCTACGACATTCACGGCAACGTCTGGGAATGGGTGCAGGACTGGTACGGTGCCGACTATTATGCAACCAGCCCCGCCACCGATCCGCAGGGGCCGGAAACGGGTGACGAGCGTGTCGTGCGCGGCGGAAGCTGGCACAGTACCGGCAACGGCTGGCGAAGCGCGTCACGGCGCGACTACGATCCCGGCTACCGGGGTATCAGCATCGGCTTCCGGCTGGTGCGCGACATCGAATGAAGGAGTATTCGGATGGAGATCTTTCGCGCGGGAACAAGACCCTCGGCCGCGGGCCCGGCCGAGTGGTTCACCGGCAGGGTGCGGGTGGACCCGATGTTCAATTCCGCCGCGCCCGACCGCGTTCAGGGCGCGCATGTCACCTTTGACCCCTGCGCCCGCACCGCCTGGCACACCCATCCGCTGGGCCAGACGCTGATCGTCAGCTTCGGGCGCGGGCGCGTGCAGCGCGAGGGCGGGCCGGTCGAGGAAATACGCCCCGGCGATGTCGTATGGTTTGCCCCCGGCGAACGCCACTGGCATGGTGCGGCACCCGATACGGCCATGAGCCACTTCGCCATTCAGGAGGTTCACGACGGCAAGGTCGTCACCTGGATGGAACATGTCACCGACGCCGAATACAGCGCCTGATCTACCGAAAAGGAAATCCACATGTACGCAACCCTCATGCATGGCCCCGGCGACGTTCGCTACGAGCGCGTCGAGGATCCGAAAATCCTCAAGCCCACGGATGCGATCATCCAGCTTTCCGCGACCTGCATCTGCGGCTCTGACCTCTGGCCCTATCGCGGCGCGAACCAGATCGACGCCCCTCTGCACATGGGGCACGAATACTGCGGCGTGGTGATCGAGGTCGGACCCGAGGTCCGTACGGTGAAACCCGGCCAGTTCGTCGTCGGCTCCTTCTGCCTGTCGGACAACACCTGTCCGCATTGCGAATTCGGCTTCCAGTCCTCCTGCGTGCAGCGCGAGTTCATGAGCGGCGCGCAGGCACCCTATGCGCGGGTACCGCTGGCCGACGGCACGCTGGTCGCGACCGAGGAAATGCCGGATGCGGAGATGGTCCCACACATGCTGGCGGTCTCGGACGTGCTCGGCACCGGCTGGTACGGCGCGGTCGCGGCGGGCGTGCATGAGGGCGCAACGGTCGTCGTGGTGGGTGACGGGGCGGTGGGCCTGATGGGTGTGATGGCGGCCAAACAGCTTGGCGCCGGCCGGATCATCGCCATGAGCCGGCATGAATCCCGCCAGAAACTGGCCCGTGAATTCGGCGCCACCGATATCGTCGAGGAACGCGGCGAGGAGGGCATTGCCCGCGTCATGCAACTGACCAACGGGGTCGGCGCGGAATCGGTGATCGAGGCCGTGGGCATGGAACAATCGATGCAACAGGCAATGGGCATCTGCCGCCCGGGCGGCACCATCGGCTATGTCGGCGTGCCTCATGGCGTCAGCTTCGACGGCCAGCAGCTTTTCTTCAAACAGCAGCGCATGCTGGGTGGCCCCGCCCCGGTGCGCCGCTTCCTGCCCGACCTGATGAACCGGGTGCTGGAAGGCGCGATCGAGCCGGGCAAGGTTTTCGACCTCGTGCTGCCCATCGCGGAGGTGGCCGAGGGCTACAAGGCGATGGACGAGCGTCGCGCCATCAAGACCATGCTGGTGGTATGACAGGCAAGGGAACCGGAAAGGCCTCGCCACGCGGGTATTCGCCTTTCCGGCCCTTTCGGCGGTGCAATGTGCGGGATGGTGCGATGGATACCGTAAAGCTCAACAATGATGTCGAAATGCCGATTGTCGGCTTCGGGGTCTTCGAGATCGCGCCTAACGACTGCGAACGCTGCGTTCTGGACGCCATCGACATCGGCTATCGCCTGATCGACACGGCGCAGGCCTATCATAACGAGGAAGCGGTCGGCCGCGCCATCGCGCGGACATCCGCAAGCCGGGAAGACCTGTTCATTACCACCAAGATCTGGGTCACCGAGCACAGCCGCGAAAAGGCGCTCGCCTCGATCGAGGAATCGATGCGCAAGCTTGGCACGGAGTATCTCGACCTGCTGCTGATCCATCAGCCGCTGGGGGATTATTACGCCGCCTACAATGTCATGGCTGATCTCTACAGGGATGGCAGGCTGCGCGCGATCGGTGTTTCGAACTTCTCCGCCGAACGGCTGGCCGATCTCAGCACCTTCGGCCCGGTTGTGCCGGCGGTAAATCAGGTCGAGACGCATCTGTTCTTCCAGCAGGTCGATTCGGTCGAATGGATGAAGAAATACCGGGTGCAGCATCAGGCCTGGGGGCCGCTTGCCCAGCACCGCTTCGCGGAGATCGCCGCAAACACCGCAGTTTGCGCCATCGCCTCGGCGCATGGCAGGACGCCCGCGCAGGTGGCCCTGCGTTTCAACGTTCAGCGCGGTGTGGTTGTCATTCCCAAGAGCGTGTCGAAGGCACGCATGGCAGAGAATCTGGACCTGTTCGACTTCAACCTCTCCCCGGAGGAGATGGAAACACTTCGTGCGATGGATGAGAACCGCTCGATGTGGGCCGCCTATGACGACCCCAATATCGTCAACTGGGCGATGGGCTGAGACGAGCGAAAAGCGGGGAACCGGTGCCCGGCGCCCCTCCGGGTGGCAAGGGCATCACCCCTGTGAACGCGTGCAAAGGAGCTTGAAATGAAAGACGTTACGGTTGTCGTCGGTTCCGGCGGCATTGGTCAGGCCATTGCCCGCCGCATCAGCAACGGCCGCCACATCCTGTTGGCCAATCATACGCAGGAAGCATCCGATGCGGCGGCGGCCGTGCTGGAAGGCGCCGGGTTCGAGACCACGGCCATGCGGGCCGACATATCGGACCGCACCGCAGTTCGGGCCGTAATCGCGAAGGCACAGGAGTTGGGACCGGTCAGGGCACTGGTTCAGGCGGCGGGTGTTTCGCCCTCGCAGGCCCCCGTCGAGGCGATCCTCAGGGTCGATCTCTATGGTGCCGCGATGGTGCTCGAAGAGTTCGGCAAGGTCATTGCGCCCGGTGGTTCGGGCGTGGTGATTTCTTCGCAATCGGGCTATCGCATGCCCGCGCTGACGCCGGAGCAGGATGCGTTGCTGGCCACCGCGCCGGCGGACGACCTGCTGGAACTCGACTTCGTCAAGGGTGTCGGGGACACGCTCCACGCCTACCAGATGTCGAAACGCGGCAATTCGCTCAGGGTGCGGGGCGAAGCGGTCAACTGGGTGAAACGCGGCGCGCGGATCAACGCGATCAGCCCCGGGATCATCGTGACACCGCTGGCACATGACGAACTCCACGGCGAACGCGCCGGGTTCTATCAGGCGATGTTGAAGAAGATGCCCGCCGGACGGGCGGGAACACCTGACGAAGTGGCCGCACTTGCCGCACATGTCATGGGGCCGGAGGGCGGCTTCATCACCGGCAGCGATTTCCTGATCGACGGAGGCGCGACGGCGAATTTCTTCCACGGTCCCGAGGCAGGCCGGCCGTGACGGACAAAGCCCCAAAAGACGGCATGAGCCGTCGCCAGGTCCTGCATGCGGCCGCTCTGGCGGCGGCATCGGGCTGGGCCGGCGGCGGAGCGGCCCGTGCCCAGGGGGGCGGACAGACCGCAGTCGTCTTCCTGTCACGCTCCGGCAATACCCGCATGCTGGCCGGTCACCTGTCACGCCGGTTCAACGCCGATCTCATCGAGGTCCGCCCACGCGATCCATGGCCGGACGACTACGATCGGATGGTCGACTGGGCAAGCCGCTGGCGCGAAGGCGACCAGCTGCTTCCGCTGGAGCACGCGCCGGACCTTTCCGGTCACGACACTGTCTTTCTGGGCTTTCCGATCTGGGGCGGTTCGCTGCCGGCGCCGATGCGCAGCTTTCTCACAGCTGCCGATCTTTCGGGCAAAACCGTTCTGCCCTTCATCACCCATGGCGGCTACGGCCCTGGCAATACCATGGCGGCGGTACACGGTCTGGCTCCGAATGCGTCCTTCATGCCGGAGTTCATCCTGCGATGCGATCAGGAACGCGACACCCTGAACGCGTTGCGCGGCTGGCTGAGCGACGTATCCGCGCAAACTCCGCTGTAGGATCCGAATACCCCGACCAGCACCCTGGCGACGAAACCGGTCCGGCGCGCCGACCCATGGGATCAAGCAACCCGCAGGGTCAGGCCGAGGCGCCGATGTAAAGCGGATCCTCCGGTACCGGGCCGAGGGTGAAGGCGGCGAAGGCGGCGGTGAACCCCTCGGTCTGCGGCGAACAGGCCATCGGCCCGATTTCGGCGGCGCCGGGGGGGAAACCGGCCACGCGCAGGATCTGCCAGCTGCGCCTGGAACGATAATGCAGGATGATCGCCGCATCGGTGCGGGTCATCCGCAACTTGAAGCCGGCGATATCGGGTGCTGCCGGGGCCATCGACCAGTCGGAACGCCCGCGCGTGACCACGGCGGCGAAATTGGGCCGGCCGTCGGCATATTCGATACCGAATTTCGCCCATGTCCGGTCGTCCTGCCAGAGCAGCAGCCCGGCCTGTTCGTATTTTCCGGTGAAGCGCGCCGCAACGTCGATCTCGGCGACAAAGGCCGCGGGCGCATCGACCAGCAGTGCATGCCCCGAAACATGGCTGAAGCCGTAATGCGTGTGCTGCCACAGATCGCTGCCCTTCGCGCAGCCGATTTCGAGCCTTTCGGGGGTCAGCCGGTGAACCGGCGGCTCGTTCAGCCATCTGCCGTCCGAGAATTCGACTGGTCTGCTGCCCATCGCGGCCTCCCGGCTGGTTGCACGATTGCCAAGGTGACTCTTTCCCCGAGGCTGCACAAGCGCCGTGATCGCGTCGAACTGCCGCCATCGGCGCGGGTGGCAACAATCGGCTTTACCCTGCCGCGCGGATTTTCCAGATTACGCGGAGCCAGAGACACCAGGGAGACCAGCATGGCATATCTGAGAGACACGCCGACATCCGACGGCTATTTTGGCGACTACGGCGGGGCGATGCTGCCGCCGCCGCTCGAGCCGCATTTCCGGGAAATTCGCCAGGCCTGGGAGCAGCTTTCGAAATCGGCCGGCTTTCTTCAGGAACTTCGCTATATCCGCAAACACTTCCAGGGGCGCCCGACGCCGGTGTCCCATCTGAAGAACCTCAGCGAGCGTTGCGGCGGGGCACAGATCTATGCCAAGCGCGAGGATCTCAACCACACCGGCGCGCACAAGCTGAACCATTGCATGGCCGAGGCGCTGCTGGCCAGGCACATGGGCAAGACCAAGGTCATGGCCGAAACCGGTGCCGGCCAGCATGGCGTCGCGCTGGCGACGGCGGCGGCCTATTTCGGGCTCGAATGCGAGATTCACATGGGCGAGATCGACATCGTGAAGGAGGCGCCCAACGTCACCCGGATGAAGCTGCTGGGGGCCGAGGTGGTTCCGGTCGGATTCGGCGGCCGCTCGCTGAAGGAGGCGGTCGACAGTTGCTTTCAGAGCTATATCTCGCAGGCGGATAGGGCGCTGTTCTGCATCGGTTCGGTTGTCGGCCCGCATCCCTTCCCCAGAATGGTGCGCGATTTCCAGTCGGTCGTCGGGATCGAGGCGCGCGAACAGTTCGCCGAGATGACCAGTGGCCAGTTGCCCGATATGGTGGCCGCCTGTGTCGGGGGCGGGTCGAACGCGATGGGGATTTTCGCCGGCTTCATCGAGGACGAGGAGGTTGCGCTCTACGGTGTCGAGCCGCTGGGAACCTCGTCCAGTCTGGGCGATCATGCCGCCACCATCAGCTTCGGCGTCGACGGCGATATCCACGGCTTCCGCACGCTGGTGCTGCTGACAGATGAGGGCGAGCCCGCGCCAGTGCATACCGTCGCCTCGGGGCTGGATTATCCCGGCGTCGGACCCGAGCATGCGCACCTGCACAAGACGGGCCGCGTGACCTATACCACGGCCGACGACGCCGAGGCGCTGGCGGCATTCTATGCCCTGTCCCGCCACGAGGGGATCATTCCCGCGCTCGAAAGCGCGCATGCTATTGCCTTTGCCATGCGCGAGGCGCCGAAGAACCCCGGAAAGTCGATCCTGATCAACCTGTCCGGCCGGGGCGACAAGGATATCGACTACGTGACCGAAACCTACGGCTTCGGAGACGGCGCATAACGAACGGCGGCCCCGTCTTTCGGGCGGGGCCGTGTCTGTCAGGGCGTTTCGTCGGCGATCAGCTGATCCCACGCCTGAAGGGTCTTGGCGGCATACATCAGACCGGGACCGCCACCCATCTGGACCGCCACCCCAAGAACGTCCAGAAGCTCTTCGCGGGTGCCGCCGGCGCGGGCCAGCGCCCTGACGTGAAACCCGATACAGGGTTCGCAGCGCGCACCGACCCCGAAGGCGACGGCAATCAGTTCCTTGGTCTTCCCGTCGATGCCGGTGCCGGCCTCGGCGGCCTTTTCCAGCGCGCCGAAGCCCTTCATGACTTCGGGGATGCTCCGGCGCATTTCGCGCAGACTGCCCTTCATCTCGTCGAGATAGGCGTTCCAGTCCATCGGGAGGTTCCTTCCACAGAATTGTCATATCGTTGTCAGCCGGCGCAGGCATCGACACCGCTGTATCGCCGGCCCGGCAGAGAACATATGCAAAAAATTAAATGTAATGACAATGGGGGCCCGCACCGCAGCGGCCAGTCGGGCGAAACCCGTGCCGCCGCAGGAGCCGCGGCTCTGCCTACAAGTTCCATGAAGGTGTGATATTCGCTGTCCGGCGTGGTGGTTCGGTATGCGCGCCAATCCCGACGGCCAGGCACGAGACAACCGACGTCAGAGGGGTCAGCATTCAGTGCTGACAGAAATGGCGATTATTATCGCCAATAAGTAACTATTATCCACATCACGACTTTTTTGTCGCCCAGTTCCCCGTATGCGCGTGACCGCCCGGCTGATACCCTGCGACCCGACACTTCCTGACACAGCCCTCCGGGAGGATGCATGGCGAAACAGCGCTACGGCTTCGAGTGGCCGACCCTTGTCCTGCTGGTCGCCTGTTATGCGCTCTGGGGTATCGGGCTGACCCTTGGCACCGGAGCGTGGCTGCCGCTGGGGATCGTTCTTGTCGCACTGGCCGGGGCGCAGCATTCCTCGCTCCAGCACGAGATTATCCATTATCATCCGTTCCGCGACGAGCGGCTGAACGAATTGCTGGTAAGCCCGGCGCTGACGCTGGCAATCCCCTATGGCCGGTTTCGCGACACCCATCGCGCGCATCACACCGACGAGAACCTGACCGATCCCTACGACGACCCCGAAAGCAACTACATGGACCCCAGGGTCTGGTACAACCTGCCGGGATGGGTACGTTCGGTGCTGCTGCTGAACAACACCCTTCTGGGGCGCATGCTGATCGGTCCGGTTGTCGGTCAGATCGCCTTCATGGGCAGCGACTGGCGTGCCATTCGCACCGGCGACCGTTCGGTGCTGGTCTCGTGGCTGCTGCACATCCCGGCGGTGCTGATCGTGATCTGGCTGGTCTCGTTGTCGCCCATGCCGTTCTGGGCCTATCTGGTCGCGGCCTATGCAGCGCTGGCGATCCTCAAGATCCGCACCTTCCTCGAACACCGCGCCTTCCCCGATTACAAGGGCCGCACCGTGATCGTCGAAGACCGGGGGCCTCTGGCGCTGCTTTTTCTCAACAACAACCTGCATGTCGTCCACCACGCCCATCCGGGCGTGCCGTGGTACGCGCTGCCGGGTCTGTTCCGCGAACGCCGCGACGCCTTTCTCGAACGCAATTACGGCTATCGTTACGCCTCCTACGGCGAGGTCTTTTCGCGCTATCTGCTGCGCCGGAAGGACCCGGTTCCCCACCCCCTGATGCCCTCTCCCCTTGACGCTGCTGCCGGCGCGGGTTCAATGGCCGCAACCGATCAGGAGCACGACAATGCCGCAGGCAGCGATCACGGGAACCGGGGTATTCACCCCTTCTGAGGTCATCACCAACGATGAACTGGTCGCCGCCTACAACGCCTATGCCGACAGGGTGAACGCGGAAAACGCCGCGGCGATCGCCGAGGGGCGCAGCGAGCCGCTGCCCCATTCCTCGACCGAATTCATCGTTCAGGCGTCGGGGATCGAGAACCGTTTCGTGCTGGACAAGTCCGGCGTGCTGGATCCGGCGGTGATGCACCCGGTCCTGCGCGAGCGTTCGAACGACGAACCCGGTGTGATGGCCGAAATGGCGGTGGTGGCGGCAAATCAGGCACTGGCGCAGGCCGGCGTGGCGGCGGATGAGATCGACGCGGTTCTCTGCGCCGCCTCGAACCACGAGCGCCCCTATCCCGCAATCGCGGTCGAGATCCAGGACCTGCTGGGCACGGGCGGTTTCGGCTTCGACATGAACGTCGCGTGTTCATCGGCCACCTTCGGCATCCAGACCGCCGCCGACATGATCCGGGCGGGCTCCCTCCGCAAGGCGCTGGTCGTCAGCCCCGAGATCTGTTCGGCCCATCTCGAATGGCGCGACCGCGACTGCCACTTCATTTTCGGCGATGTCTGCACGGCGCTCGTGCTGGAACGCGAGCAGGATGCCAGCGGCCCGCATTTCACCGTGCGCTCCACCAGGCTCGCCACCCGGTTCTCGAACAACATCCGCAACAACAACGGCTTCCTGCGCCGCACCCGCCCGGGCCACATGGCCGACCGGCGCGACATGCTGTTCGTGCAGGAAGGGCGCAAGGTATTCAGACAGGTGGTGCCGATGGTCTCGGCCCACATCCTGCAACACATGACCGATGAGGGCATCACCGCCGCCGCGCTGAAACGCATCTGGCTGCACCAGGCCAACAAGACGATGAACGATTTCATCGGTCGCAAGGTCTTCGGCCGCATTCCCGAACCGGGCGAGCAGCCCAATATCCTGCAGGATTATGCCAATACATCCTCGGCCGGCTCGATCATCGCGTTTTCCCGCTTCTCCAACGATCTTGCGCCGGGCGACATCGGCCTCATCTGCTCGTTCGGAGCGGGGTATTCGGTCGGATCGGTGATCGTGGAGCGCAAGGGCTGAACGATCCAGATCCGACCTGCGCGTCGGTGGCGCGGCACATTTCCCCGCCGTCCACGCCCGGATCACGAAGCCATGCGATCGAGCAGGACGGCGATCATTGCAAGATAGGTGCACTGGTGTGCCAGCTGATCGAGGCCGCTCAGGCACCAGTAGGCGCGGTCCTTCGGCGTCAGGTGACGGCGGGCGGTGGCGCCGGCCTTGAGCCAGTCGATGTGGAAGTGCACGATCGCCTCGCAAGCGGCGAGCAACAGCGCCAGCGCGGCCCCTGAACCGGCAACAAGCAGAATCGGCACGCTCAGCACCGCATGCAGACCCGCATGCGCAATACCGCCGCCCCTTCCGTAGTCCCGCTTGCCGGCGATCATCCATGCCGATTGCCAGCAGAAATCGGCCAGAAAGTGCTTGACCTGAAACGCAAATAGAACCGCGAGGATAGCCATGCCGCTCATAAATCCCGCCTTTCAATCCGTTTTCGGCCTCCGCCGCCCGTCGCAACCCGACCGGTCCGGAGCCATCCTAATCGCTCGCCCACATCACCCGACAGAAATACTCGCCCGGAAATTGCCGGGTCATAAGATGGCACACGCTCAGGTGGTTGATCTTCAATTGGTCAAATCCGCGCGGCCACAGGCATCGCGGGAACGATGCAAACAATCAACAGTACAGGAGGGATTAGCACGCATCGACCCGACGTGCCAAACCCGGCGTGACGCGCAAGGCCGAAATCCGCCATGCGGCCACCTGCGTCGCTAGATCGGGCGGGTGAAGGCCTGTCTTGCGGTGACAAATGCCGGATGGGATTCGGACCCCGGAAGGGCAATCGCGGAAAGCCTGTCCGAAAGCCACCGTTCGGCCGCCCCGCGCCCCATGCTTTTCGCATGTAGCCGGGCCATCGAGGCGCCGATCAGTGCCGACCATGCACGGGCACCGGACGCTTCCGCCAGACCGGCCGCCAGTTCCAGCGCATCGCGTGCGTCGTCGGACCGCTCCGCGCCGCTCGACAGCAGGATCTCGGCCCGCAGGCGGTGGACCTCGGGCGCATAGAGCCGGTCGCGGCCCCTGCGCAGCGC
>NZ_JBKEAE010000038.1:0-50400 GCF_047971885.1 Tropicimonas sp.
TGCGGCGCTCGAAGGACGCCACCTTCGTCGTCTTCTCTGCCGCCTTCTCGACCCGGATGGCATCCTCGGCCGCGGCGGTTTCCAGCTCCTCGAGCTGCAGTTCGAGCTGGTCGATCAGCCGAGCGGTGCGCTCGGCCTTGTGGCCGTACTTGTCGCGCTTGAGCATCGCGATCTCGAGCTTCAGGCCCGCGATCATCGCCTCGGAGGTCGAGACCACCGCACGGGCCTGTGCGAGTTCGGCTTCGGCGGCCGCCGCACGCCCCTCGGCCGCAGCGAGTGCGGCAAGCAATTTCTCGATCTCTGAGGCCGTCTCGGACATGGCTGAGACCTACCATGCCGGTCCAGCAAAGCACATTGGAAAAAGGCTGATGAAGCCGATTTATCCCGCTTTTGCAGGGCGTTGCGTCCAGCGAGGATTGCGCCAATCGATCCCTTCCAGAAGATAGGCCAACTGGGCCGCGGATACCTGAACCGCCTCGCCGGATCCGCTCGCCGGCCAGATGAATTTACCGGCCTCCAGCCGCTTGGTGTAGAGCGACATGCCGACACCGTCGTGCCAGATCAGTTTCACCAGATCGCCCCGGCGCCCACGGAAGCAAAATATCTCGCCCGCATGCGGATCGCGCCCGAGCCCCTGCTGGACCTGCAGCGCCAGCGTGTTCATGCCCCGCCGCATGTCCGTCACGCCCCCCGCAATCCAGACCTTCACGCCGGCCGGAAACGCGATCATCGGCCGTCCACCACGGAAAGGAGCCGGGCCAGCGCCACCGGATCCACGTTGGCCGGGACAGCAAGCTGGCGCCCGTTCCTCAAGGCGATCTCGACCCGGGCTTCCGGATTCGGCGGCACCGGTACCGGTGATGCCATAGCCGGTGGCTCGGCAGAACCCGTCAGCGGAATGAACGCCGGCGAACCCGCGCCGGAGAGTTCCCCGTTGCGGTATTGTCGCCGCCAGACCGTTAGCAGGGACCGCGAAATGCCATGAAGTCTCGCCGTCGCGCTTACCTGGCGATGTCCGGAAAAACTCTCCTCGACGATCCGGATCTTGTCCGCATCGCTCCAATGCCGCCGACGCACGCCGTCCGCGGCGGACAAAACTTCAATCTGGGATTCGGATGTAAGGTCGCGCATAAGGTCGGACCTATCACCGAAACGCATAATCCGTCAGACGGCCCTCGCCGGAGGAATACGCTGAAGCGGCTGTTCCGGGCGAAAGAAGAACGGCAGCTTCGTTCCGCCCAGCCGACGCTTGCGAACGATCGATTCTCGTGGCCGAAATGCCGTATCGCTCAGGTATCCAGGTTCTCGACGCTCAGCGCGTTGGTCTGGATGAACTCGCGGCGAGGTTCCACGACATCGCCCATCAGCTTGGTGAAGATGTCGTCGGCCTCGGCCATGTCGTCGACGCGGACCTGCAGCAGGCGGCGTTCGTTGGGGTCGAGGGTGGTTTCCCACAACTGCTCCGGGTTCATTTCGCCCAGACCCTTGTAGCGCTGGAGCGTGAGCCCGCGCTGCCCTTCCTCGAGGATCGCGTCCAGCAATCCGACCGGTCCGTGAATGTCCGTCGTCCGGTCGCGGCGCAGAAGCGTCGCGGTTCGGGCATAGACCTCCTGAAGGGCGGCCGTATGGGTGCCAAGGCGCCGGGCCTCGGCGCAGCGCAGCACGGGCCCGTCGAGGCGCCGAACCTCCTCGACGCCGCGCACAATGCGGGCGAGGCGGATACCGCCGTCCTGGGTCTGGCGGCCCTGCCATCCGCGCTCGTATTCCAGTGAAACCGCATCGAGCCGCGCCGCCACGCGGTCGGCAACCCCCTGAAGATCGGATTCGACACGGCCCGGAAGAAAGGCGCCGGCGATCGCCGCCTGTTCGAGGATATGCTGCGGGTAAAGCGTCGGAAATGCCTGCAGCAGACGCTGCACCTGACGGGCATCGTCGACCACGCGTGTAAGGTCCTGCCCGACGATTTCCTCGCCCGAGCCGAGCCGGAGGCGCGCGCCCTCGACCCCCATCTCGACGAGGTAATCGTCGAGCGCCGGCTGGTCCTTCAGATAGACCTCGGACTTGCCGCGGCTGACCTTGTACAGCGGCGGCTGGGCGATGAAGAGATTTCCGTGGTCGATGATCTGCGGCATCTGGCGGAAGAAGAAGGTGAGCAGCAGCGTGCGGATATGCGCGCCGTCGACATCCGCGTCCGTCATGATGATGATCTTGTGGTAGCGCAGCTTGTCGATATCGAATTCGTCGCGGCCGATGCCGGTGCCGAGCGCGGTGATCAGGGTTCCGATCTCCTGACTGCCGAGCATCCGGTCAAATCGTGCCCGCTCCACGTTCAGGATCTTGCCGCGAAGCGGCAGCACCGCCTGATTGAGGCGATGGCGCCCCTGCTTGGCCGAGCCGCCGGCGGAATCGCCCTCCACCAGGAAAAGCTCGGATTTCGCCGGGTCCTTTTCCTGACAATCGGCCAGCTTGCCGGGAAGCGAGGCGACATCCATTGCCGTCTTGCGCCGGGTCAGTTCGCGCGCCTTGCGCGCCGCCTCGCGCGCCAGCGCCGCTTCGATGATCTTGCCGACGATGCTCCTTGCCTCGGTGGGATGCTCCTCGAACCACTCGCCGAGCTTTTCGTTGACCAGCCCTTCGACGGCGGGGCGCACTTCGGAGCTGACAAGCTTGTCCTTGGTCTGGGACGAGAACTTTGGATCCGGCACCTTGACCGACAGAACGCAGGTCAGCCCTTCGCGCGCGTCGTCGCCGGTAAAGTTGACCTTTTCTTTGCGGGCGATGCCGCTGACACCGGCATAATGGTTGATCGAGCGGGTCAGCGCACCGCGGAACCCCGCCAGATGGGTGCCGCCGTCGCGCTGGGGAATGTTGTTGGTGAAGGGCAGCACCGTCTCGTGATAACTGTCGTTCCACCACATTGCGACCTCGACGCCAATCCCGTCGCGGTCGCCGGCGATATAGATCGGCGCGTCCATCACCGGTGTCTTGTGGCGGTCGAGGTACCTGACGAATTCGCGCACGCCGCCGTCATACACCATGTCGGCTTCCAGCGGTTCGCCGGGCCTTTCGTCACGCAGCAGGATGCGAACCCCGGAATTCAGGAAGGCCAGTTCGCGCAGCCGGTTTTCAAGCGTCTTGAACGAATAGTCGAGGTTCGAGAAGGTCCGGGTCGAGGCCATGAAGGTGACTTCGGTCCCCCTGCGGCCGTTCGCCGGGCCGACCACCCGCAGATGTTCGGTGCAGTCGCCGTGCTCGAAGCGGGCCAGATGTTCCTTGCCGTCGCGCCAGATGCGCAGTTCGAGCCAGTCCGACAGCGCATTCACCACCGAAACGCCAACCCCGTGCAATCCGCCCGAAACCTTGTAGGAATTCTGGTCGAATTTGCCACCGGCATGAAGCTGGGTCATGATGACCTCGGCAGCGCTGACACCTTCTTCGGGGTGGATGTCGACGGGGATCCCGCGGCCGTTGTCGGTTACCGAAACGCTGCTGTCGGGGTTGATGGTGACGGTGACCGCATCGGCATGGCCGGCCAGCGCCTCGTCGATGCCGTTGTCGACGACCTCGTAGACCATGTGGTGCAGGCCCGAGCCGTCGTCGGTGTCGCCGATATACATGCCGGGCCGTTTGCGTACTGCCTCCAACCCTTTGAGAACCTTGATCGATTCTGCGCCATACTCTTCCGGCTTGGTCGCGTCGTCTGCCATTCGGTCAATCCTTGATAACGTTAGCATTTTATATCGGCCCGGTGATGGAATGTCACGCGGCAGACACAATATTTGGTGGCACGCCGGGCGCTTTATACGTTCACTGTGAAAAGCGGCGTTTCGTCCGGTTCGGTGGGAGATGCGGCGGCCTGCCGGCCCGCGCCGATATGGGCAAGAGGTTTCTTCCGCCGCTCAGGCAACGGTTCCTTGGCAGGTAGTGGCTTTATCTGCCGTTGCAACCTCCGAATCGGATCACAGCATGCGGATGTCCGATGTGCCGTCGGTATCGTGGACTTCGAGCCGCTGTGTCCGGTCGCCAAGTTCGGCGAACAGCTCCGCTCCGGTTCCGGTCATCCAGGCCTGCGCCCCAAGGGCGGCAATCTCGTCGTAAAGCGCGGCACGGCGGTCGAGGTCCAGATGCGCGGCAACCTCGTCGAGCAACAGCAGGGGCGGGGCGCCGGAATCCTCTGCCAGCGCCCGTGCATTGGCCAGGATCAGCGACAGCAGCAGCGCCTTCTGTTCGCCGGTGGAACTGAGGCGTGCCGCAACCCCCTTGGCGGAATAGAGCGCCGCCAGATCGCTTCGATGCGGCCCGCGCAGGGTTCGCCCCGCGACCAGATCGGCACGACGGCTTTCTGAAAACGCGCTCAGAAGATCCTCCCGGGTCAGGGGCAGGGTCTCTTCCTCGGGCCCCGAAAGCGCAAGCCGTGCCGAGGGAAAGGCGGTTCGCGAACCCTGCTGCGCCCGTTCTATCCGGGCGATGACGCTCAGGCGATTGTCCTGGATTGCCGCGCCCTCGGCCGCCATACGCGCTTCCAGCGCCCCGTACCAGCCGCCATCGCGCACCTGATCCTTCAGCAACCTGTTGCGTTCGCGCATCGCCTTTTCATAGTTCAGCACCGCTTCCGCATGATCGGGGATGAAACTCATCACCATGCGGTCGAGGAACCGGCGGCGCCCCTCGGCGCCTTCGATCCACAGCCGGTCCATGGCGGGAACCAGCCAGACCAGCCGGACGACACGCCCCAGCGCGATCTGCGGCACCGCCTTGCCGTCGAGTGCCACCTGCCGCCCGCTGCCGCCTTCCGACCAGGTAGCGATTTCGTGCGTTCGGCCCTGCGATCCGACCAGCGCACCAATCTTCCAGCCCAGCCCCTCGGGGCAGCGGCTCATTTCATCGGTGGTGGCGCGCCGGAAGCCGCGCCCTGGCGACAGCAGCGAAACGGCCTCGAGCAGGTTGGTCTTGCCCGATCCGTTCGGCCCGAACACGGCAACCGGCTCCGGCCCGACCGCAAGCCGGACCGACCGGTGCGACCGGAAATGCGACAGCGTCAGCGATGACAGGAAGAGACCGGCCATGATGCCGGTCTCAGGGTCCTGTGGGCGCGGGGCGGTGGCGGGTCATACGCGCATCGGCATGACGACATAGACCGCGCTGGTATCGGAACCTTCGCGCATCAGCGTCGGATCGCCCGAGGAATTGAACATGAAGACCGCATTCTCGCGGTCGACCTGGCTGGCGATCTCGAGCAGGTATTTCGCGTTGAAGCCGATTTCCAGCCGCTCGTCGCCATAGGCGACCGAAAGCTCTTCCTCGGCGGCGCCGCTGTCGGGCGCGTTGACCGAAAGCACCAGCCTGTCTTCGTCGAGTGCCAGTTTCACCGCGCGCGAGCGCTCCGACGAAACCGTGGCGACCCGGTCGACCGCGCGGGCGAATTCGGCCGCGTCCACCTCCAGCCGGCGCGGATTGCCAACCGGGATGACCCGGGCGTAATCGGGGAAGGTCCCGTCGATGACCTTGGAGGTCAGGGTGATTTCCGGTGTGGCGAAACGTATCTTGGTCTCCGAGACCGAGACGGCGATCTGCGCCTCGTCGTCGTCCAGAAGCTTGCGCAACTCGCCCACCGTCTTGCGCGGAACGATCACGCCAGGCATGGTTTCGGCGCCGGGCGGCAGATCCGCGTCGATCCGCGCGAGGCGATGGCCATCGGTCGCGACACAGCGCAGCACCTTGCCCGATTCACCGTCGGCCACATGCATGTAGACGCCGTTCAGGTAATACCGGGTCTCTTCGGTTGAAATGGCGAATTTCGACTTGTCGAACAGCCTCCGCAGGACAGGTGCCGGTGCGGCGAAATTCGATGTATATTCCGCATTCGCCATCACCGGGAAGTCTTCCCTGGGCAGCGTGGCAAGGGTGAAATGCGAGCGCCCGGCCTCGACGGTCAGGCGTCCGGATGTGCCGTCGTCGCTCAGCCGCACCAGCGCGCCGTCGGGCAGTTTGCGGACGATCTCGTGCAGGGTGACGGCCGAAACGGTGGTTGCGCCCGCCCGCTCGACCTGCGCCGGCGCCCTGTCCACCACCTCGATATCCAGATCGGTCGCCCTGAAGCTGGCCGTGCTGCCCTCGGCCTCGATCAGCACATTGGCCAGAATCGGGATCGTGTTGCGCCGCTCGACAACGGATTGCGCCTGAGACACTGCCCTGAGCAGGTCGCTGCGTTCGATGCTGATCTTCATGCACCCGCTCCCATTTCCACCGGGACCGCCACCCTATCGCTTTCGCCCCGCCTTACAAGTGCTTATTCGCCACGCTCTGGTCGGGCAAAGGCCGGATGCGGCTCAGGCCTCCAGCATCCGGCGCAGGAGTTCCACATCTTCCGCGATCTGGTTGTCCACGGCCTTGAGTTCCCCGATCCGGCGCACCGCGTGCATGACGGTGGTGTGGGCCCGCCCGCCGAAGCGGCGCCCGATCTCGGGCAGCGAACTCGAGGTGAGCTGCTTGGCCAGGGACATCGCCATCTGCCGCGGCCGCGCGATGGTTCGATGGCGCTTTGGCCCGATCATGTCGGACATGCGCATGTTGTAATGCTCTGACACCTTGCGCTGGATTTCCTCGACGGTGACCTTGCGATCGGAGGCGCGCAGCACATCCGCCAGACAATCCTGCGTCAGATCGAGCGTGATCTCGCGCCCGACAAGCGAGGCAAAGGCGAAAAGCTTGGTCAGGGCCCCCTCAAGCACCCGGACGTTGGTCGAAATCCTGTGCGCGAGGAACTCGAGAACGCCGTTGCGGATCGCCAGGCCGGGGTAGCTTTCGCGGTATTGCTCGACCTTCTGCTGAAGGATGCCGAGGCGCAGTTCGTAATCGGTCGGATGCAGGTCGACGACAAGGCCGGATTGCAGGCGGCTTGCGATCCGCTCCTCCAGCTTCTTGATCTCGACCGGCGCGCGGTCGGCCGAGATGACGATCTGCTTGTTCTGGTCCACAAGCGCGTTGAAGGTGTGAAAGAACTCCTCCTGCGTGCTGTCCTTGCCGGCGATGAACTGCACGTCGTCGACCATCAGAACGTCGACCGAGCGGAACAGTTCCTTGAACTGCATCGTCCCGTTTTCGCGCAGCGCCTGCACGAAGCGGTACATGAACTGTTCGGCCGAAAGATAGACCACCTTCAGATCCGGCCGGTCGTTCTGCAGCTGCCAGGCGATGGCGTGCATCAGATGGGTCTTGCCAAGACCGACCCCGCCGTAAAGGAACAGGGGGTTGAAACTGACCGGGCCGCCCTCGGCAACGCGCCGTGCTGCGGCATGGGCGAGCTGGTTGGGCTTTCCGACAACGAAGCTGGCAAAGGTGAAACGCCGGTCGAGCGGCGCTCCGGGAAGTTCGGGTGTCGTGGCCGGCTCGCCGGCGCGTGCCGGGGCCTGTCTCGCGCGCTGCATTTCCGCCGCGGGCCCTGCCTTTGCCGCCGCCTGGGCTGCCAGCGCGGAGCAGACGTTGAACTCGATGCGCTCGACCGGCGCGCCGCTGCGGCGAAGGTGGTGCAGGATCTGGTCGCCGAAATTGCGCGATACCCAGTTGCCGATGAAATTGGTTGGAACCTCGAAACGGGCCACCCCGTCTTCCAGAGTCTCGAACTTCAGCGGTTCAATCCAGGTCACAAAATTATTTTTACCCACTGCCTTGAGAAGATCGTCCCGCACATGTCCCCAGGTGTCGCTTGTCATCGTGCTGTTGTCCGTTTCATTCAAATGCCCTCGGTGGGACCCGAACCTGCCTGTTCCGGGACACCTTGGCGCTGCCGCTGCGCTCGACCGAACGGGGATGAAACGTATGCTTTCCGCATCCAATGCACGGAAAGGCAGGTGCAAACACCCTGCAAAAGCACCCCGACAGCCGCCATGGCGGCTGCGGGACGCCTCCGAATCTCTATGGACATGGGCGTTGAAACCAAAAAAACAAGCCGTTTCAAAGCCCGCCTTCGTCAGCGGATCGCAATTGCCGCTGGCGGAAGCCCGATCCGTCACGAAACCGCTCCGGCACCTTCCCAAATGCCCGCGCAGCCCGCATCCGATCCATGTCCCCCCGGACGATGTGAATCGCAGGGACAAGCTACCAACTGGGCGCGAGGGGGTGCAACCGAACTTAAAACTTGACTCACCCTTTGCCACAGCGAATCCGGAAAGTGCTGTTCGGGTAACCGGAAATTAAGGAGTTTTTGCCGCAGTGATTCCCAACGAAAAAGCGCACCCGAAAGGGTGCGCTTGCGGGTGTCGCGATGCTGCGACTGTCAGGCGCCGAGCGCTTTCACGCGCGAGGACAGGCGCGACATCTTGCGCGCCACGGTATTCTTGTGCAGCACACCTTTCGATACGCCGCGCATCAGTTCCGGCTGGGCGGAGCGCAACGCGGCGGCGGCGACGGCCTGGTCACCGGCGGCGATCGCTTCCTCCACGTTCCGCAGGAAGGTGCGGATGCGCGACCGGCGCGCCTTGTTGACGGCATAGCGCCGGGCGTTCTGGCGGGCGCGCTTCTTGGACTGGGGCGAGTTTGCCATGTGTATCGGGTTCCGGATTTCGGTGATTTGTTCCTGAAGCCGCGTCTCTAGGTGGCTTGCCCCTGCGAGTCAACAGGAAAAGGAAACCTCAACGATCGCGGAACTGCGCCTCGCGCTTCTCGACGAAAGCCCGCATGCCCTCGGTCTGATCCTCGGTTGCGAACAGGGCCTGGAACAGGCGCCGCTCAAACAGCAACCCCTCGCTCAGCGGGGTTTCGTAGGCGCGGTTCACCGCTTCCTTCACCGCCATCGCCGTCAGTGCCGACTTGCGCGCGATTTTGCCGGCCGCGCCCATCGCCTCTTCGAGAAGCTTCTTGGCCGGAACCACACGCGAAACCAGCCCGGACCGCTCGGCCTCCTCGGCATCCATGAAACGGCCGGTCAGATGCATGTCCATGGATTTGGACTTGCCGACGAATCGGGTCAGCCGCTGGGTGCCGCCCATACCTGCCACGACACCCAGATTGATCTCGGGCTGTCCGAACTTGGCGGTATCGGCGGCGATGATGAAATCGCACATCATGGCCAGTTCGCAGCCTCCCCCCAGCGCATAACCGGCAACGGCGGCGATGATCGGCTTGCGGATGCGCAGGATGTCGGCCTGATTGTCGCCGAACAGGTCGGCGGCAAAGACATCGACGAAATCCTTCTCCGACATCTCGGCGATATCGGCGCCGGCGGCGAAGGCCTTGTCCGAGCCGGTCAGTACAATGCAGCGGATCTTCTCGTTCGCCTCGGCCTCTTTCAGGGCCTGCCCGAGTTCCCCCAGCAGTTGCGCGTTCAGGGCGTTCATCGCCTCCGGGCGGTTGAGCCTGATAAGACAGACATGATCGGAATTTTCGACGATAAGTGTCTCGAAAGCCATGCGGCCGTGCCTTTCCGTGGTGTCACAGAAGGCAAGGGTTACCATCGTCAGGCGTGCATTCAAGCTATCTTTGGCATTTTCCACAATAGAATGTCGAGCGGCCGGACTGCACGATACGGCGAATCGCGCCATCGCAGCCCGGTGTCCGGCAGGGTTCCCCCTCGCGTCCATAGGCCTGAAACGCATGCTGAAAGTAGCCAAGCTCGCCGTTCGTCTGCCGGTGATCGCGCAGGCTCGAACCGCCGGCGTCGATGGCTTCCTGCAACACCGCGCGAATTATCGGCACAAGTCCGGCGATCCGCCCGGCGGCGATCCGGTCGGCTCGCCGGGTCGGGTCCAGTCCCGCCCGGTGAAGCACTTCGCAGGCATAGATATTGCCCAGCCCGGCGATCGTCCGCTGGTCGAGCAGGGCGGTCTTGATCGGGCTGCGGCGCTGGCTCAGCGCGTGGACGAGGTAGCTTTCGTCGAATGCGTTGCCGAAGGGTTCCGGCCCCAGCCCGGCAAGCAGCGGATGGGCTTCGGCGCGTTCGGTCGCCACCAGATCCATCAGGCCGAAGCGGCGGGCATCGTTGAAGGTGACCTGCGTGCCCGTCTCCATCCGGAGCACCACGTGGTCGTGTCTGCGATCCGGCGCCCGGTCATCGTGGAAATGCGCCTGGTTCGCCATGTCGACAAGCAGGCGTCCCGACATGCCGAGGTGGATCAGCAGCGTTTCCCTGCTCCCGAGGTCGACGAGGATGTATTTGGCGCGCCGGTGCAGCCGCAGTACCCGCTGCCCGCGCAGCCGTTCGGCCATGTGCTCGGGAAAGGGTCGCCGCAGGTCGACGCGCCGCACCTCGGCGTCGACGATCCGGCGCCCTTCCATCGCCGGTTGCAATCCGCGGCGGACGGTTTCGACTTCTGGCAGTTCCGGCAAGCTGTCCCCCTTCGACGCACCCGTCCGCGGGGCGCATTGTAACCCCCGGACAGCACCCTATAAGAAGGGGCGAATCCACGACAGGGCAAGCCCATGACCGACGATACCGGCAGAACCACCCATTTCGGAGAGCGGACCGTTGCCGAGTCCGAGAAGAAAGGTCTTGTTCTGGGGGTGTTTTCGTCGGTGGCGAGCCGCTACGATATCATGAACGACCTGATGAGCGGTGGTATTCACCGCCTGTGGAAGGACGCCATGATGGACTGGCTGGCGCCGCGCGACGGCCAGCGCCTGCTCGACGTGGCCGGCGGAACCGGGGATATAGCGTTCCGATTCCTCAAACGGGCGCCGGGCGCCCGCGCCGTTGTCTGCGACATGACGGCGGAGATGCTTGAGGAAGGGCGCCGGCGCGCCGAGGCGGAGCGGCTGGCGGGCCGTCTGGACTGGGTTGTCGGCGATGCGATGGATCTGCCCTTCGCGGACGAGAGCTTCGATGTGGTCACCAACAGCTTCGGCACCCGCAACGTGACGCGGATCGAGGATTCGCTTGCCGAGGCCTACCGCGTGCTGCGCCCGGGCGGCCGGCTGATGACGCTGGAATTCTCGCAGCTTCCGAACCCGGCCATGCAGTGGATGTATGACCGCTATTCGTTCAACGTGATCCCGGTCATGGGCCGGGTGGTCACCGGCGACCGCGACAGCTATCAGTACCTTGTCGAATCGATCCGCAAGTTTCCCGATCAGGAGCGTTATGCCGCGATGATCCGGGAGGCGGGTTTCGAACAGGTGAAATACCGGAATATGACGATGGGCGTCGTGGCGCTCCATTCGGGATGGAAGATCTGACCCCTTGCGCGGCCCTCACAACATCTGGCGTCTGATCCAGACCGGCGCGACGCTGCAGCGAACCGGTGCCATGGGCGTAGTGCTCGAGGCATTCGACGCGCCGGTGAGCATTCGCATCGTTTCCCGGACACTGGTCTGGCCCTTTGCATGGCTGGGCAAGAAAGGCGATCCGTCGTTGCCGCCGCTGTTGCGGGGGTTGTCGGCGCTCGGGTCGGTCTATGTGAAATTCGGCCAGATCCTCTCGACCCGGCCCGATGTCGTGGGCGCGGACCTGTCGCGGCAACTCAAGGTGTTGCAGGACAAGATGCCGCCGTTTCCGCGATCGGTGGCGATCGACGCGGTGGAACGGGAGCTTGGCATCAGGGTCGAAGAGGTTTTCGAGGAGTTTTCCGAACCCGTTGCTGCGGCGTCGATCGCGCAGGTACACAAGGCCCGGGTCGCGACGACCGGTCGGGAGGTCGCGGTGAAGATCCTGCGCCCCGGCGTCGAGCGCGAGTTCGCGCGGGATTTCGATGCCTTCTATCTGGCCGCGTGGATCATCGAATCTCTGTCGCCGGCGTCGCGGCGGCTCCATCCCAGTGGTGTCATCGAACATTTCGAGACCTCGGTACGCGGCGAGCTTGACCTGCGGCGCGAATCCGCCCTCGCGGCGGAATTCGAGGCCTCGACCGGAGGCGACGCGGGATTCCGGGTTCCGGCGGTGCACTGGAACCTGTCCGCGCGCCGCGTCATGACACTCGACTGGGCCGAGGGGATTTCGGCCAACGACATCGAACTGATCGAGGCGGCGGGGCACGACCGGAAGGCGATCGGCGAGCGGATACTGGGGCTTTTCATCAAGCAGGCGCTGAACGACGGGCTGTTCCATGCCGACATGCATCAGGGCAACCTGAAGATCGCGCCGAACGGCGATGTGATCGCGCTCGATTTCGGCATCATGGGGCGGCTCGACGAATATACGCGCCGGGTCTACGCCGAGATCATCTACGGCTTCATCAAGAAGGACTACCGGCGCGTCGCCGAGGTGCATTTCGAGGCCGGTTACGTGCCGCGGGATCGCGATATAGACGAGTTCGCAAGCGCGCTGCGTTCGGTGGGAGAGCCGATCTTCGGCATGTCCGCCGGCGACATCTCGATCGGGCGGGTGCTCAATTACCTGTTCGAGGTGACCGAGCGGTTCGGCATGGAAACCCGGATGGAACTCATCCATCTGCAACGGACCATGGTGGTGGTCGAGGGCGTGTCGCGCTCGATCTATCCCGACATCAACATGTGGGATGTCGCCCGTCCCGTTGTCGAGGATTATATCAGGACCAATATCGGGCCGCGCGCCCTGCTGCGCGACATCGCGAGAGCGGCGCGGGTCGTGGCGAGGTTCGGCCCGCGCCTGTCGCAGATGGCCGAAGACGCGCTGGCCAACCAGGCCGTCGAGCAGGAGCAGGTGGCCCGGAACACCAGCCTGTTGTTCGGGCTTCTGTGGTTCGGTGCCGGCGCGCTGGCCGCCGCGCTTGTCGGCTGGCTCGTCCTGTCGATCTGAGCGCACGCGCGCCGTGAACGATCAGGTGCCGGCGCGCACTGCGGTCACGTCGTCGACATCGACCGAGATGCCCCCGGTCAGGATCAGCTGTATCCCGGTGTCGCTGCTTCGCGCTTCGGTCACTGCGGCATAGATCTGCGGCTGTGACCGGTCGATCACCTGACCTGTACTGTCATAGGCGATTACCTCGAAACTGTAGGTTCCGCTTTGCAGCAGCGATCCGTTGCCGACCTGCCCATCCCACGCCACCGTCTGGTCCGAGACCGGGATTTCGACCCGGCTCTTCTCGTTGCCCAGAGAATCGTAGGCGACCAGTTCGGCACGGGCGGCGTGGCTCGGCGGCTGCGGTGCAACGGTCACCGGCGAACCGTCGAAATAGGCGGAGGCGGCGACCCGGACCTCGGAACCGATCCAGCCCGCCATCTGCGCCATGCTCGACGCGGCGTTCTGGGAAAGCAGCGCGGTGAGCAGATCGTTCGTCTGCACCTGCTGTTCAACGCTCGAAAAGGTTGCGAGCTGCGTGGCGTATTCGGTCGAATCGATGGGATTCAGCGGATCCTGATTCTGGATCTGCGCGGTCAGCAGGGTCAGGAAGGTATCGAAATCCGAAGCGATGGTATTCGAGCGCGCACTTTGCGCCGAGGTCGTGGCGGCTGTGCCGCTCGTGGCGGTTGTCGGGGTGATGTCGGTCATGCAGCTTTCAGAGCCTTATGTCGATGGTGCCGGAATGGTGTCGGGAGGTGCCTTGCCGGGGCAACGAATCATCGGTGGCCGCATCGGCCAGCGCCGCTTGCACGGAGGGGGTGCCCGGTTTCGATTGCCCGGACCGGCCGGACCCGTTCCAGCCGAAATCCAGTGTCACCTCGTCGTAGCCGCAGGAACGAAGCTCCTGCATCAGCAGGTCCGCGTGCCGCCGGACCAGATCCTGAGTGTCGGTCCGGTCCGCATGAATTACGACGTTCAGGCCCGAATCGGATTGCGAGAAGGCAAGATGCAGGCGCCCGAGTTCGACCGGGTTCAGCCGTACGTCAAGTCGCCCGTCGTTGCCGGCGCGGATTGCCTCGGTGATCTGGGGCAGGGCGCCGCGCAGGAACTCGGGGCGCTGCAAGGTTCCGGCCGGTGCCGGGCCGGTGCCAGACAATCTGCCGGCGGACTCGAAGGGTGCGGCGCCGGTCTCTGCCCCCGGTACCGCGGAATCGACCGCCCGTTCCGGATCGACTTCGGGTGCCATTGCGATGCCGTCTGTCGCCGCGAAACCATGCTGCCGGGGTTCGAAACCAACGCGCCACAGATACGGCGCCTGCGCGCCGCGCATTCGCTCCACCGGTAACGCAGATGTGGGTGACGGAACCTCTTCCGCCGGCGCCACTGACTGCGGTTTGCCGGTCGGGGCGCGCTGGCGCTGCCGGACGGTCTCGGGGTCGGCCAGGGCCACACCCCCGGACGCGTTGGAAAGGCGCCCCCCGCCGGCATCCGGAAGGGCGGTGCCGGCCTTCCCGTCTGTCGCGGGTAGCTGCGCCGCCGGGTCGGCGGCCGATCCCGAATCATCCGGGCCGTCTTGCGGGTGTTCTGCCGCCCCCTCTCCCGGTGCAGGCTGCAGGGCGGCATCGGCGCCCTTCGCAATGCCGGCAGGGGGCGCCGTGGCGATTGCCTCGGATGCCGTCGCAACGGTGCGCCGCAAAGCCGAGCCATCCGCCCCGGGCATTTGGGCTGCATCCTGCTCCATGCCGGTGGATGCTCCGATCTGGCGCGCCACTGCCGTCGCCCCGGCATCCATGGGCCGCTGCGGGTCGGACCGGGCATTCCCGGGCACAGCGGCGACAGGAAGGGCATCGTCGCCCGTCGCGGGAGCCTGAGCCGGCGTTTCGCAACCGGACGTGACCGCATCGCCAGAGGGTTCCCTACCGGACGTGGTGCCCGCCACAACCTGCCGCTGTTGTTCGGCCGGCGAAACGGTCATGCCGGGGAATGCCTCATCCCGCTCCCGGCTGTCGCCGAGGTACTTTCCGAAGGCGCTGTCGCTGCCGCCGCTCCTTTCCGCCTTCTGCGGACGGTCGGGCGGGCCGGCCGAAATTGCCGTCGGCTGCGGTATCGTGGATTGAACGGATGCATCCATGCGGGTTTCGGACCTTTGTATTCGTCTGCGTCCATCCTGACCGCCAGATGTTACCGATCATTTACCCCGCCTGGGCTAATTTGGCCGAAGTTGTCATTCGATGAGGAGGTTGATGGCCTTGTCTTCCGATTTTTCCCCCGTCGGCCCCGCGAACGCGCGCGTCGCGGATGCGGTCCGGGATCGGCAGCTTCGCGCTGCGGCGCAGGAGCTTGAGGCGACCTTTCTTTCCGAAATGCTGAAACACGCCGGTATCGGCGAGGTTTCGGACAGTTTCGGCGGAGGCGAGGGGGAAGCGCAATTCGCCAGCCTGCTGCGCGATGCGCAGGCCCGGGAAATGGCGGCGGCCGGCGGAATCGGCCTTGCCGAATCAATATTCACATTTCTCAGGGAGCGCGCCGATGGAAATGGAAAATGATCTGCCGAACGCGCTGCGTCTTGTGCTGCTGGAAGAGCGGGCGGCGCTCTTGTCGGGTCGGATTTCCGACGCCGGGGCGCTGTCGGGCAGGAAACAGGATCTGGCGGAACGACTGGCCGGTTTGCGGGTCACCGATCCGGACATGCTGCGACAGTTGCATCAGGAGGCGCAGCGCAACGAGGCGCTGTTCGCTGCAGCGCTGAAAGGATTGCAGGCCGCGCGCACGCGGCTCGAGGATATCCGGCGCGTGGTCGGCCACCTCGATACCTATACCAGCCAGGGCTGTCGCCGGGACCTGATCGGAAAGACCGCCACGTTCGAACGTCGGGCCTGACATGCGCGAGTCGACTAAAATTCCAGGAATCGCGGTGGCACGGCTTAGGACTCCATTAGCCCTTTGCGCGCATCACTGATCGCGCACTCGGACAGAGTGGCGCGATCGGTCAGACAGGCCGTCCGTACGGCGCAGAACGCCAGTGAGACGCCGGCCTTGCCGGCAATGACTTCGGCGGAATGCGCCGTATAGGAAGGATATCAGGAAAATGACCAGCATCCTCACGAATACCAGCTCCATGGTCGCCCTTCAGACCCTGCGCTCGATCAACACCAACCTGACCGACGTCCAGAACGAGATCTCGACCGGCAAGACCATCGCCACCGCATCCGACAACTCGTCGATGTGGGCGATCTCGAAGGTGATGGAATCCGATGTCGCCGGCTTCAATGCCGTCGCCGATTCCCTGTCATTCGGCGAATCGACCGTTACCGTGGCCTCGGCCGGGGCGGAACAGATCACCGACATTCTCAAGGACATGAAGCAGAAGATCGTCGCGGCAACAGGCGAGAACGTCGATCACGACCAGTTGACGATCGATATCGACGAGATGAAGGCGACGATCACCGATATCATCTCGGGCTCGCAGTTCAACGGGGCAAACCTGCTGAACACGGCCGGCGGCGATATCACGGTGCTCTCGTCGCTCGACCGGGCGGCGAACGGGGCGGTGACGGCAAAGAACATCACCGTCGCATCGGTGGATTTCGAGGCCAATCTCGATCTGACGACGATCGACGTTTCGGATTCGGCGGCGGCCGATACCTCGCTCGCCGCGATCGAAGCCCTGATCCAGACTGCGGTGGACGGCGCGGCGCAACTGGGTGCCTCGGCGGCGCATATCTCGGAGCAGAACGAGTTCGTCAAGCGGGTGACCGATGCCATGAAGACCGGCATCGGCACGCTTGTCGATGCCGACATGGAAGAGGCATCGGCCCGTCTTCAGGCGCTTCAGGTCCAGCAGCAGCTTGGCGTACAGGCGCTGTCGATCGCCAACCAGGCGCCGCAGACCATCCTGTCGCTCTTCCGCTAAGGGCGACCGCCGGGGCGTGGGTCTCCGCGCCCCGGCACTCCGCATTTCCGATCAAGCCTGAATGAAATCAGCCGGAGGGAACCTCTGTGAACGCTGTAGATCTGGCCAAAACGGCCTATGGCGCCCGGTCGGCGCCGGTACGAACCGCACGGGATACCGAATATGCCCTGTTCGTGCGGGTGACTCAGAAGCTGAAAACGGCTTCCGGCGCGGGTGCCGCGGGAGTTGGCGCGCTTGCCGAGGCACTGCACGAGAACCGCAGACTGTGGATGGTGCTGGCCACCGGCGTTGCCGACAGGGATAACGCCTTGCCGCCGGCACTGCGGGCGCAACTGTTCTACCTGCATGAATTTGTCGTTGCGCACAGCCGCAAGGTCCTGCGCGGAGAGGCCGCGGCAGAGGTGCTTGTCGATATCAATACGGCTGTCATGCGCGGTCTCTCTTCCGGGGGGGGCGGACGGTGACCGGACTGGTTCTCAAACTCGGCCCGAAAGAGCGTGTTCTCATCAATGGCGCGGTGATTGAAAACGGCGAAAAGCGCAGCCGCATCAGCATCGTGACCCCCGACGCCAGCATCCTGCGGCTTCGCGACGCCATCCATCCCGAGGAGGTGACCACACCGGTGCGGCGCGTCTGCTATATCGCGCAACTGGTATTGTCGGGAGATACCGCACCCGATCAGGCCAGGCTGCAGCTTCTGCGCGGGATCGAACAGTTGAGCCAGGTTTTCACCGACCGGGACAGTCGCAGAAATCTGGAGACCGCGACGATCGCGGTGGTCGAAGCCCGTCATTATCAGGTGCTCAGGGCGCTCCGGACCTTGCTGCCGCGCGAGGAGCGCCTTTTCGCCGCGAGAGAACGATGAGCTTTCAACCTGTCCTCCCCATCAGCGGCTACGCTGGCTGGGTATTCCTCAACCGGACGCTGGAAAGTCAGCAGACCGCACATGCGAATTCTGCCGACCAGCGCCGCGATGTCGAATATTTCTCGGACAGGATCGGATCGGTGCGGTCAGCCGACGATCTGGTCAGCGACCGGCGACTGCTGAAGGTGGCGCTGGGGGCGTTCGGGCTCGACAACGATATCGACAACCGCTTCTTCATCAGGAAGGTGCTGGAAGAGGGGACAAGCGAAAAGACGGCGCTGGCCAACAGGCTGGCCGACAAGAGCTACAAGGAATTCAGTGAGGCTTTCGGCTTTGGAAACGGAACGTTGCCGCGAACGGGTCTTGCCGGTTTTGCCGGGCAGATCGTCTCGGCCTATCAGGAGCGGCAGTTCGAAATAGCCGTCGGCGATCAGGATGAGGATCTTCGCCTTGCCCTTACCGCGCAACGTGAACTGGCCGACATAGCGGGTTCCGATGCCTCGGAAGATACCAAATGGTATCGTATTCTCGGGTCGGAGCCGCTGAGGGCAGTGATGGAAACTGCGCTGGGGCTTCCTGAAGCGATCGGCCAGCTCGACCTCGAACGGCAACTCGGCATGTTCAGGGAAAAGGCGGACCGAGCGTTCGGTGCGGACGATATTTCACAATTCGCAGTGAGCGAGAACCTCGACAACCTGATAAAGACCTTCCTGTTGCGGGCTCAGATCGCCGACGGTTCCGGAACCATGTCCTCCAACAGCATTGCCCTGTCGGTTCTTTCTTCCGGCGTCTCCTGACGACCGGTTGTGTTGCGGAAGGACTTTGACGATGGGTGGATAGCCGTCGGTCATGCTGGCCTCTCAAACCGCAGGATGTGAAACCAATCAGCGGCGATGCACTCCATGGCTTCCGCAAGATTACCGGTTGTCGGTGTTCCAGACAGCAAGCGGCACGATGGCTCCGGGGTGGGCAATGACCCGGGCGGCGCAGTTGTGCCCGCTGAGCAGTGCTTCGCCGATGGTCCGGCCCTGTGCGTAAGCGGCGAGGAATCCGCCAACAAAGCTGTCGCCCGCCGCCGTGGTGTCGACCACCTTGTCAGCCCGCCGGAAGAGGGGCAGTTCGACGGGGTGCACCCCGATCGGCAGCGGGCCTTCGCCTCCGCGCTTTAGTGCGCCGAAATCGCAGCCATACCCCTCGATCCGCCGCAACACTGCCGCACCGTCGAAGTCACCGAAAAGCGCGATCTCGTCATCGACCGAGGGAAAGGCCAGATCGCATTTCCGCCAGGCGGTTTCGACCGCTTCCCGTGCTGTCGCCCGGTCTTTCCACAGGCGTGGACGGTAGTTCGAATCGAAGGCGATCTCGCCCCCCCCTGCACGGTAGGCGTCGATCCAGCCGAAAAAGGCGGTGCGCGCCGTGTCGGACAGGATCGCCAGCGTTATCGCCGAGTAATAGACGAGATCGAAGGTTTGGAGCGCCGCGAAATCGGCGCCGCCATCGCCCGAGAACAACGTTCTCGCCGCGGAATTGTCGCGCCAGTAGGTGAAGCTGCGTTCGCCCGCCGCGTCGGTGGTAATGGCGTAGAGCCCGGGAACGCGGCTTTCGTGCTGCCGGATATGCGCGGTGCCGACACCCTCGGTGGCGATGAATCCAAGCATCCGGTCCGACAGAGGGTCGCATCCGACGACCGAGACGAAATCGACCGCATGATCTCCCGGCAGTCCGCGCCTCAGGTAGATGGCGGTGTTCAGCGTATCGCCGGCGTATCCGACCCGTGCGGCGCCGCCCTCCGCCCCCAGCGACAACTCGATCATCGCCTCGCCCACGCAGGCAATTCTCCGCCGGCTTTTCGACATCGCTCTTTTCCCTTTTTCCGATCTGCGTGCAGGTTTGCCACGTTTGGCTGTGTCTTCTCAATAGCCCGGGGGCTCGGAGTGAATCGCGCCGGGTTTGGCGGAGACTGATTTCGGTTGGATACGCGGTCGTAACGTGAACCTGCAGGCGAAGCGCGCCGCAGTTTGCGGCTCGAAAAGGGCGGCTATGAGAGGGAACACATCCGGGCCTTCGCCCAGCATGTCGGGGTCGCGGACGACGCAATCCATGTCAAGGGCACAAAAATACCCCGCTTCGAACGCCGGTTGCGACAAAAGGAGAAAAACCGGAAACAACCGGCGTTCCCGATTTTGTTCCGAAGTGGCGGTGGGTCAGGGATTCGAACCCTGGAAGGGGTCACCCCCTTGCTAGTTTTCAAGACTAGTGCCTTCGACCGCTCGGCCAACCCACCGTATTTCCTGATGCGCAATGAACCTGCTAAACAGTACCCGGTTGAAACACAAGAAGAATAAACTAATACACTGTTTTCATTTACATTTAAACTGATGTTTTGCAAAGAGATCATCAGGTTTCGGGGCCGGTGTCCAAAACGCTCGGCAAAACATGCGTGCGGACTGCGGAACCGGAGAGCCGGTCACAGGTCCGCGCGAAACACGTGATGGTTGTATTTTGTAAACAATTTCGTGCAATCTGGCGGCAATGAACGGCGGGGCCTCGGGCGGTCCGGAGCGCACGGCAAACGTGCGGCGGAAGGGAACAGGAAATGAGCCAGACAGCGCGGTGCAAGCTGGTTGCGGCATGTTCGCTGGCGATGTCGCTGGCCGGGTGTCTTGGGACCGGTCCGGGTGCGGATCGGGCCGCAGTGGCGCAAGCCGTCGTAGCCGGACGGCCGGCGCAGGCGGGGGGTGTGGCGGGCGATGTCGAGGCGCCAGGGGTTTTTTCCGCGCGGGACGAGGGGCTGTGGGACGGACGACCGTCTCTGGGCGGAATCTGGATCGCCTATCCCGATGTTTCCAGCCCGGAACGGGTCATGATCCGCAATACGGCCAATGGCCGGTCCGTCGCGGGCGCCCTGTTCAAGCGCGAGCGCGAGCATCCCGGCCCGAAGTTTCAGGTGTCTTCGGATGCCGCGGCATCGCTGGAATTGCTTGCCGGGCAACCGACGGTGCTGGAGGTCACGGCACTGCGCCGGGTCGCGCCCGCGAGCGAAACGCCCGAGGCGGAGCTATTGTCGGCGGGGGTGGAAGGCCAGGTGGCGGGGGCGAAGCAGGTGTCCGGCGCAGCAGCAGCGGGCGCCGTCGCGCCGGCAGCATCGGCCACAGCCGTGCCGCGCAAGTGGTCGTTGCGCAATTTCTTCCGTCGCGGTGGCACGCAGCAGACGGCAGGGCAGGGTGCGGCGGCTCCCGACAAACCTTATGTCGAGGTGAGCGCCTACCCGGCCGAAGGGGATGCGCTGGAAACCGCCGAGATCCTGCGCCGGAGCGGCCTGCCGCCCGAGGTCTACGCACAGGATGGCCAGGCAGGAAAAACCTGGCGTGTGGTGATTGGTCCGGCCGCCAGTACGGGCGAGCGCGACACACTTTTGCGCAAGGCAGGTGAACTCGGTTTCGCTGACGCCTATGCGGTGGCGCAGTAAGGCGTTAGAACGGCGGTCATGATGAGAACACTTGTGACCCTCCTGATTCTGGCCGCCACGCTGTTTGCGACCGCTGCAAGCGCGGCCTTCGAAACCCGGGCCCGCGCGGCCTGGGTTTATGACGCGACAACCGACACCGTGCTGCTGTCGAAAGACGCCGAAACGCCGCTGCCGCCCGCCTCGATGTCGAAGCTGATGACCCTGAACATGCTGTTCGAGGCGCTGAGAGACGGACGCGTGACCCTTGAGACCCAGTTTTCGGTGTCGGACAAGGCACGCTCCATGGGTGGTTCGTCGATGTTTCTCGAGGCGACCGACCGGCCGACGGTCGAGGACCTGATAAAGGGAATCATCGTCCAGTCCGGCAACGACGCCTGTGTCGTCGTTGCCGAGGGGCTTGCCGGCACCGAAGAAGGATTCGCCCGGCTGATGAACGAAAGGGCGCAGGCGATCGGGCTGAGAAATTCCACCTTCGCCAACGCAAGCGGCTGGCCGCATCCCAACCACCGCATGTCGGTCGAGGATCTGGGCCTTCTGGCGGTGCGGCTGATCCGGGAATTTCCCGAATATTACGGCTATTTCGCCATGGAGACTTTTGCCTACGACGGAAGGGTTCCGTCGAATCACAACAACCGAAATCCGCTTCTCAAGCTGGGTATCGGTGCCGACGGGCTCAAGACCGGCCATACCGCCGAGGCGGGCTATGGGCTGGTCGGCTCGGCGGTGCAGGGGCAGCGACGGCTGGTCTTCGTGATTTCCGGCCTGCCGGACGACGCGGTGCGCGCCGAGGAGGCGGAGAGCGTCGTCAACTGGGCCTTCCGCCAGTTCGTCGAAAAGACCGTTGCCGAAAAGGGCGCGCGGCTGGCCACCGTGCCGGTCTGGATGGGCGCCGAACGTTCGGTCGGCATGATCGTGGCCGAAGATGTCGATCTTCTGGTCCCGGCGGTCGTGCGCGGCGATATCGATGGCGAGATCGCCTACAGGACACCCCTGAACGCGCCGGTAGAGGAGGGTCAGCAGATCGGTACGCTTACCGTTTCGCTGCCGGATTTGCAGCCGCGCGAAATCCCCCTCGTTGCCGAACGGGCGGTGCCCAGGGGCGGATTCGTGCCGCGCGTCACCACTGCGGCCTACGTGTTGTTCCAGCAGGTCACCGGCAAGGCCGCGGGCCTGTGATGCCGCAAGGCCCCGGCACGTTCATCACCTTCGAGGGCATCGACGGGTCGGGAAAATCAACCCAGGCGCGCCGGCTTGCCGCATCGCTGGAAGCGGCCGGGCACGATGTGCTGCTGACACGCGAGCCGGGTGGATCGCGGGGCGCCGAGGAGATTCGCGCGCTGGTGCTCGAGGGCGATCCCGACCGCTGGTCGCCCGAGGCGGAGATCCTGCTGTTCACCGCCGCCCGCCGCGATCACATGGAAAAGACGATCTGGCCGGCACTCCGCGCCGGTCGCATGGTCATTTCCGACCGTTTCGCCGACAGCACGCGGCTCTATCAGGGACTCAGCCGGGGCAACCTGCGCGCGCTGGTCGATGGTCTGCACGAAATGATGATCGGCACCGAGCCCGACATCACCTTCGTCATCGACATGGATCCGGCGCTCGGTCTGGCCCGCGCCAAGGGCCGGCAGACGAGCGAGGAGCGATTCGAGGATTTCGGCGAGGAACTGCAGCGCAGCATGCGTGCCGGGTTTCTCGACCTTGCGCGCGATCACCCCGAACGCTGCATCGTGATCGACGGCAACCGGTCCGAGGATGAGGTTGCGACGGACGTTCTGGCGCAGGCGCTGGCGCGCCTGCCGGAGCCGGTTGCGGGATCGTGAGTGACGCCGGCGATATCCCCGAGCCCGACCGGCAGCCCGGTGCGTCGCATCCGCGCGAAACCGCCGCATTGTTCGGTCAGGAAGAGGCCGAAAGCGCCTTTCTCGATGCCTGTAATGCGGGCCGTCTGCATCATGCATGGCTGATTTCCGGCCCCAGGGGTGTGGGAAAGGCCACGCTGGCGTGGCGGATTGCCCGCTTCCTGCTGGCCACACCCGATACCAAAGACGGCCTGTTCGGTGTGCCCGAGCCGCCACGGACGCTCGACATCGATCCGAACAATCCGGTCGCGCGCCGCGTGGCAGCACTGTCCGAGCCGCGGCTTTTCCTGTTGCGCAGGCCGTGGGACAGCAAGGCAAGGCGCCTGCGCGCCGAAATTACCGTGGACGAGGCGCGACGGCTCAAGGGTTTTTTCGCGCTCTCGTCGACCGACGGCGGCCGCCGGGTGGTGATCGTGGATTCAGCCGACGAATTGAACCCGTCCGCTGCCAATGCGGTGCTGAAACTGCTGGAGGAACCGCCCGCCCGCACCGTGCTGCTGCTGGTCAGTCACCAGCCGTCGCGCCTGCTAGCGACGATCCGTTCGCGCTGCCGGACTCTGCGCTGCCGGACGCTGGGGGTCGATGACATGCAAGGCGCGCTTTCGGCCGCAGGGCTCGACCTGCCGGAAGGGGCAGGTCCGCTGGCCGCGCTGTCGGGCGGCTCGGTCGGCGAGGCGTACATGCTGACAAGCGAGGGCGGGCTGGAGTTTTACGCCGCGCTCGTGTCGCTTGTCGGCCGCGCGCCGGGGATCAACCGGCCCGCGATGTTGCAATTCGTCGAACGCTACGGCGCCCGCGGCGAGGCGATCGGGATCGAACGCGCGCTGCACATCGCCGATCTTTTCCTGTCGCGGCTCGCCCGTACCGGCGTGGCGGGCCCGCCACTGCCCGAGGCCACCCCCGGCGAGGCGGCGCTTCTGCAACGGCTCTGCCCCGACGCCTGCGCGGCGCGCTACTGGGCCGGGGTGCAGCAACGACAGGGCGCGCGCGTGCGGCAGGGAATTTCGGTCAACCTTGACCCTGCCGCCCTGCTGCTTGATACCGTGCTCACCATAGATGCGGGGGCCGGACAGGCAGCGCCCGCGCCAGCCTGAGCCGAGCAGATGCCCCAACCGCAGATCGTCGACAGCCATTGTCATCTGGATTTCCCGGACTTCGACGGAGAACACGCCGAAATCGTCGCCCGCGCGGTCGAAGCCGGGGTGACCCGGATGGTCACCATCTGTACGCGGCTGCACAACGAGCCGCAGGTCCGCGCCATCGCCGAAACCTTCGACCCCGTCTTCTATGCAGCGGGTATCCACCCGATGCGCGCCGGCGAGGAACCGCTGATCGCGGTCGACAGGCTTGTCGCGCTGGCCGGCCATCCGAAATTCGTCGGCATCGGCGAGACCGGGCTCGACTACCACTACACCGCCGACAGCGCGGCCCGCCAGCAGGAAAGCCTGCACATCCATATCGAAGCGGCACGGCGGACCGGCCTGCCGCTCATCATCCATGCCCGCGACGCGGACGATGACATGGCCCGCATTCTGAGCGAGGAGCATGCCGCCGGCGCCTTCTCCTGCGTCATGCATTGCTTCAGTTCCGGCGCCGGGCTGGCGCGCACGGCGCTCGACCTCGGCTTTTACCTGTCGATGTCGGGCATCGCGGCCTTCCCGCGCTCGTCGGAGCTTCGCGAAATCTTCGCCGCTGCCCCGCTCGATCGCATCCTTGTCGAGACGGATGCGCCCTATCTCGCCCCGCCGCCCCACCGGGGCAAGCGGAACGAACCCGCCTATGCCGCGCTGACCGCCAGGGTCGGTGCCGAAGTGTTCGGTCTCGACTATGCCGGTTTCGCCGCACGGACTTCGGCGAATTTCGACCGGCTGTTCGCCAAGGCGGCGGCCTGGGAAAAGCCCCGCTGATGGCCGAGCTGCGTTTCACCATCCTTGGCTGCGGCTCGTCGGGCGGCGTACCGCGGGTTGGCAATATCTGGGGCGCCTGCGATCCGTCCAACCCCAGAAACGTGCGTCACCGCTGCTCGATGCTGGTCGAGCGGCTCGATGGTGATCGGGCGACGCGCGTGCTGATCGACACCACCCCCGACCTGCGCCACCAGCTTCTCGCCGCCGGTATCGGCGTCGTCGACGCGGTGGTCTATACCCACGGCCACGCCGATCACACGCACGGGATCGACGATCTGCGCATGGTCGTTTTCCAGCTTCGCCACCGCCTGCCGGTCTGGGCCGACCCGGCGACGCAGACAAGCCTGATCGCGCGCTTCGGCTATGCTTTCGTTCAGCCCGACGGCTCGAACTACCCTCCGATCCTTGACATGCACACCATTGACGGGCCGGTCACAGTCGACGGGGCCGCCGGGGCGATCGCCCTCACCCCCATCGAGGTGGAGCACGGCAACATACATGCGCTCGGCTTCCGCATCGGCGATCTGGTCTACATGCCCGATGTCAGCCGCATCCCTGATGCGGCCTGGCCGGTGCTGGAGGGCCTCGACTGCTGGATCGTCGATGCGCTGCGCTATGCGCCGCACCCGAGCCATGCCAATCTGGAAACGGCGCTGGAATGGATCGCGCGCGCCCGGCCGCGCCGCGCCGTGATAACCAACATGCACGTCGATCTGGATTATCAGACCGTAAAGGCGGAAACGCCGGAAAACGTCCTGCCCGCCCATGACGGGATGGCGATCAGCTACGAGGTCTGATCATGCTCGATGTCCTCAACACTATCCTGCCGGTCTTCGTCGTGGTGGGGTTCGGATATCTCGCGACAAGCCGGGGGCTGTTCTCTGAAAGCGCGGTCGACGGGCTGATGACCTTTGCCCAGAGCTTCGCCATTCCCGCGCTGCTGTTCCGGGCGATGTCGACGCTCGATCTCGGCAGTATCCTGACCCTGCCACTGTTCCTGACCTATTATGGTGGCGCCACCGCGTCGTTTCTCGCGGCGCTGCTGGGCGCGCGGTTTCTTCTCGGCCGGCCATGGACGGACAGCATCGCCATCGGCTTCGCCGGGCTGTTCGCCAACGGCCTGCTGCTGGGTGTCCCGGTTACCGAACGCGCCTTCGGTCCTGATGCGACGGCCGGGAATTTCGGGATCATCGCGGTCAACTCGGCCTATTGTTATACCATCGGCATCACCATGATGGAAACCGTTCTGGCGCGGCAGAGCGGCGGCACGATGCGGAACCTGCCCGGCCGGGTGCTGAAGGCGATGTTCCGCAACAACATGATCATCGGCATCCTGGCGGGTATCGCCGTCAACCTGACCGGGCTTCCGATACCGGAGTTTTTTGGCGATTCGCTGGATCTGATCGCGCGTGCCGCCCTGCCGGCGGCGCTGTTCGGGCTGGGCGGGGTGCTGTGCAACTATCGGCCCGAGGGCGATCTGCGGGCGATCGCGCTGATCGTCGTCTGTTCGCTCTTGCTGCATCCGGCAACGAGCTGGGGCATCGGGCTGGCGGTCGGGCTTCCCACCCCCGCCTTCCGTTCGGCCATCGTCATGGCCGCCATGGCGCCGGGGGTGAACACCTATATCTTCGCCAACCTTTACGGCGTCGGGAAGCGGGTTGTCGCTTCGTCCATTCTGATCGGCACGGCGTTGTCGCTGTTCACAAGCTGGGCCTGGCTGGCGCTGCTTCACTGATCGGGGCGGCCGGCCGGCCAGTGCGGCGCGGCCCATTGGGCCGCTACCGCATCGGGCCGGGTATCGCGCTGCATCCCGACAGGCCACAAGACCGTCGGCAAGCCCGCGAAGCAGCGCTTGGTAAAAGTCCGGGCCCGGCGGCTGGCTTGTCGCGACCGGGTCGAGCACCGTCGTGCGGGCGCCGGTTCCCTCTGTGACGGCGGCAACGAGATCGGGGTCGAACTGCGGCTCGCTTGCCACGCAATTCACGTTTTGCGCGCGCACCAGGTCGCGCACTGCCGAAAGCCGGGCGGCGCTTGGCGACCGGGCATCGCCAAGCGATATCGCCCCGACCGCCGACAAACCGAAGCGGTGTTCGAAATACTGATAGGCATCGTGGAAGACGACAAAGCGCAGGTCGCGCAGCGGTGCAAGCTCCGCCGCGATTTCCGCTACCTGCGCGGCCAGGCGGCTTTGCGCCGATGCCGCGTTTTCCGCGTAGATCGCCGCATTTTCCGGATCGAGCCGGGACAGCGTTTCGGCGATCGCGCCGATCCAGACCGAGGCGTTCCCGGGGTCCAGCCATGCATGGGGGTCGGTCCCGCTGTGATCGTGGCCTTCGTGATCGTGGTCATCGTGATCGTGGTCGTCCGCGTGGTCGTGCCCGTCCTCATGACCCTCGTGATCTTCGTCTTCCTCTGCGCCAAAATGCACCTGCTCGCGGAATTCGAGCAGCATCACCCCCGGCACATCGGTCAGGGTGACGATTTCTGCCCCGGCGCCCAGCGTTTGCAGCGAACGCTCCAGCCACGGGGTCAGTTCCGGCCCGACCCAGAAGACGGCATCGGCGGAATCGAGCGCGCCCGCATCGGACGGGCGCATCGAATGATCGTGCGGCGAGGCGCCGGGGGGCAGCAATGACACGGGCGTGCCCAGTTCCCCCATCACCTGGGCGGCGAGCGACTGAACCGGCGCGAAATCGACTACGACCCTGGGCACCTCGGCCTGGGCGGCGGAGCAGAGCATTGCCGCGGCAGCCGCGATGGCATGGGAGATTCTTGTCATCTGTCAGGTCCTTTTCATTTCTGCCATAATGCCATATTTGATACACTATAACATTACAAGGGAGCCTTTACGATGACACGGCCGCCCGAGATGACCGAACCTGTCGGCTTTGCCGAGCACGATCACGCCGCCTGCACCGCCAGCGCCATGGCCGCCGCCGAAGCGCGCTGTCGCGATGCGGGCCTGCGCTTCACGCCCGTCCGGCGCCGGGCGCTGGAAATACTGCTTGAAGAGCACCGGGCGATGGGGGCTTACGAGGTGCTGGAGCGGTTGCAGCAGGACGGGTTGGGCTCGCAGCCGCCTGCCGCCTACCGGGCACTGGATTTTCTGGTGGGTCAGGGATTTGCCCACCGTATCGAGGGGCTGAACGCCTTTGTCGCCTGTGCCCGTCCTGGCGAGGATCACATTCCCGGCTTTCTGATCTGCCGGTCCTGCAGCAAGGTGGCCGAAACGGTGTCGGTTCCGGCGCGGCGGATTCTGGAACAGGCGGCGGCGGATTCGGGCTTCCGGATCGAACGGGTACTTGTCGAGGCAGAGGGGCTTTGCACCGCCTGCCGGCAGGGAGAGGCGCCGTGATGGAACCGGACGTACTGATTTCGGGTCGCGGTCTGACGGTATGGCGCGGCAGGAACGAGGTCCTGCGCGATGTCGATTTCGATATCCGGCGCGGTGAGATCGTGACCGTCGTCGGCCCGAACGGCTCTGGCAAGTCGACCCTGCTCCGGACGCTGATCGGCGCCGTCAGGCCATCCTCGGGCAGCCTGCGGCGCGCGCCGGGGCTGCGGATCGGCTATGTGCCGCAAAAGCTGCATATCGACCCGACCCTGCCGATCACCGTCGAGCGCTTCGTCAGCCTGCCGGCGCGGCGGGCGCCGGAGCGGGTAGCGGAGGCGCTGCATCATGCCGGGCTGCCCGATCTGCACCGCCGGCAGATGGCCGACCTTTCGGGGGGCCAGTTCCAGCGCGTTCTTCTGGCCCGCGCCATTCTGGAGGAGCCCGACATCCTGATGCTGGACGAACCCACCCAGGGGCTCGATCAGCAGGGCTCGGCGGCCTTCTACACCAGAATTGCCGAAATCCGGGCCGAAACCGGCTGCGCCGTGCTGATGATAAGCCACGAGTTGCATGTGGTGATGAGCGCCTCCGACCGTGTGATCTGCCTCAACCGCCATGTCTGCTGCCATGGCACGCCCGAGGTTGTGGCCTCGGCGCCGGAATACCGCGCGCTTTTCGGCACCGGCACCCATGGTGCGCTGGCGCTTTACCGGCATACCCACGATCACGCGCATGACCACGACCATCCGCAGCCCGATTCTCACCAGCTGGACCACGCCGTCTGATGTTCGATGATTTCCTGTTTCGCGCCGCCCTTGCCGGGGTCGGTACCGCGCTTGCTGCCGCGCCGCTGGGCTGCTTTGTCGTCTGGCGCCGGATGGCCTATTTCGGCGATGCCACCGCGCATGCGGCCATGCTGGGCGTCGCGCTGGCGCTGGCCTTCGACGTGTCGATCTTCGGCGGCGTGCTGATTGCCGCGCTGATGATGGGTACCACCGTCTCGGCGCTGGCCGGCCGGGGCTTTGCCGCCGACACGCTGCTGGGGGTGCTGGCCCATTCGGCACTGGCCGCCGGTCTGGTCGCCGTGTCGTTCCTCTCGGGGATCCGGATCGACCTGATGGGCTATCTGGTCGGCGACATCCTCGCCGTCTCGCGCGGCGATCTGGGGCTGATATGGGGGGGCGCGGCGCTGGTTCTGGGACTGGTCTGGTGGCGCTGGTCGGCATTGCTGACCGCCACCGTCGGCGAGGATCTTGCCACGGCGGCGGGCATCGACCCGCGGCGCGAACGGATGGTGCTGACGCTCGGTCTTGCCCTGACGGTCGCCGTGGCGATCAAGGTGGTGGGTGTGCTGCTGATCGGGTCGCTGCTGATCATTCCCGCCGCCGCCGCACGCGGGTTCGCCACCACACCCGAGCGCATGGCGCTGAGCGCGGTCGCCATCGGCTGTACCGCGGCGCTCGGCGGTCTTGCCGCCTCGTACCGGTTCGACACGCCCACCGGCCCGACGATCGTCTGCATCGCGGCGGTGTTGTTCGGGTTTTCGGTCGTGACCGGCGCCTTGCGCAGACGATAGGCCGGGAAAGGAGCGCCGGACGTGCACCGGCACCCCCGTCCACCCCCGTCGCGATGATGCCGGCGCAAATTCCGGCGGACGACGGGTTTCCGCCTGATCGGAATCGCGGTGCTCCGGAGTTTTCGCTACTGCAACATCATGCCACAGGGCCGCGGCACGCGGGTCAGAGCAGTTCGGAAAGCCGTTCCAGCGCCTCGGCCAGCCGCGTGCGTTCGGAGCTGCGCTCGGCAAGGTTGTCGCGCACTTCGTCCACCACCTCCTCGGGGGCGCTTTCGATGAACTTGGGGTTTTCCAGCCGCCAGGCGAGCCCGCCTATCTCCTTGTCGAGCTTGGCGAGGCTCTTTTCCAGCCGTGTCCTTTCCTCGGCCACGTCGATGATTTCGGCCACCGGCAGGCCAAAGGTCGCCCCGGGCACGGCGATGGTGATGCAGCCGCGCGGCATCGCGTCATGCGCGGCAAGGCTGTCGATACGGGCGATGCGCCGGATCAGCGCCTCATTCATGTCCCAGGCCGCCTGCGCCTGATCGCTCATCCCGGTGTGGACCATCGGCACCTGCAATCCCGCCGGCACCCGCACCTGCGCCCGGGCCGAGCGCACGCCCTCGATCAACGAAATCACCCAGTTCATTTCGGCCTCCGCCGCCGGGTCGGCCAGGCCGACTGTTGTGAACGTGGGCCAGTCTGTCACCGCCAGCATCCGGTCGCCGCAGCCCAGCGACTGCCAGAGATCCTCGGTGATGAAGGGCATGATCGGGTGCAGCATGATGATCGATTGTTCGAGCACCCAGCGCATGGTGGCGCGGGTTTCGGCCTTGAGCGCCTCGTTCTCGCCTGCGAGCAGCGGCTTGGCGAATTCCACGTACCAGTCGCAGACCTTGCCCCAGACAAAGGCGTAAAGCGCGTTGGCCGCATCGTTGAACCGGTAGTCGGCCAACGCCTCGTCGACCCTTTCCAGCACCCAGGCGGTTTCGCCGACGATCCAGCGGTTGACGGTGGCCTGCGGGCGGGTGGCCGGGTCGAGCGGGGCGATGCCGGCGTCGAACACGCCGTTCATCTCGGCAAAGCGGGCGGCGTTCCACAGCTTGGTGCCGAAATTGCGGTAGCCGGCGATGCGCGCCATGTCGAGCTTCAGCACCCCGCCGAGGCTTGCCATCGCCGCATTGGTGAAACGCAGCGCATCGGCGCCGTATTCGTCGATGATCTCCAGCGGGTCCACCACGTTGCCGGTCGATTTCGACATCTTCTTGCCCCTGGCGTCGCGCACCAGACCGTGGAGATAGACGGTGTGGAAGGGGACCTCGTCCACCACGGCAAGCTGCATCATCATCATCCGGGCAACCCAAAAGAACAGGATATCCTGCCCGGTGACCAGCACGTCGGTGGGGAAGTACTTCCGCGTCTCGTCGTTCCAGTTCGGCCAGCCGAGCGTGCCGATGGGCCAGAGACCGGAGGAGAACCAGGTGTCGAGGACGTCGGGGTCCTGCGTCAGCGTCCGTGCGCCGGCAAGCGCGTGCGCAGCTTTCTTGGAAGCCGCGCAATAGGGCGTGCCCTCCTCGTCATACCACACCGGGATCCGGTGCCCCCACCAGAGTTGGCGCGAGATGCACCAGGGCTCAATATTCTCCAGCCAGTGATAATAGGTCTTCTCGCCGCACTCGGGCAGGATCCGGGTACGCCCGTCGCGCACGGCATCGAGCGCCGGGCCGACGATCCTGGCGGTGTCGACGAACCACTGATCGGTCAGATAAGGCTCGATCACCGTCTTGGAGCGGTCGCCATGCGGGACCATGTGGCGATCGGCGTCAATGCCGTCGAGCCAGCCGTTGTCATGCGCCTCGGTGACGATGCCGTCGCGCGCCTCGTAGCGGTCGAGTCCGTCGTAGCGCTCGATGGTGCGCGCCAGCATGTCGGGGTCGCCGCCGGCGGCAAAATCGGGATTGTCCCTCAGGAACATCGCGGCGCGCGGTGTCAGCACGTTGATCGCCGGCAGGTTGTTGCGGCTTCCCACCTCCCAGTCGTTGAAATCGTGCGCCGGGGTGATCTTGACCGCACCGGTGCCCTTGGCCGGATCGGCATAGGCATCGGCGACAATGGGAATCGAACGGCCGCAGAGCGGCAGCCTGACCCGCGCGCCACGCTCCACCAGCCCCTTGTAACGGGCGTCCTCGGGGTGGACGGCGACGGCGGTATCGCCCAGCATGGTTTCGGGCCGGGTGGTGGCGACGACCAGATAATCGCGCGTCTCGCGGTAAAGCTCGTTGCCCTCGTCGTCGTAGTCGATGTGCTCGTAGCTTTCGCCGCCCTCCAGCGGGTAGCGCAGGCGCCACATGTGGCCATCGACGGCGATCTGCTCGACCTCGAGATCGGAGATCGCGGTTTCGAAATGCGGGTCCCAGTTGACCAGCCGCTTGCCGCGATAGATCAGGCCCTTGTTGTACATCTCCACGAAGACCCTGATGACGGCTTGGTGGAAGTCGGGGCTGTTTTCGTGCCCGGTGCGCGGATCGCCCGGCGCGCCCGCCATGGTGAAGGCGTTGCGATCCCAGTCGCAGGAACAGCCCAGCCGCTTGAGCTGGTTGACAATCGTGCCGCCGGACTTGCCCTTCCATTCCCAGACCTTTTCGAGGAAGGCCTCGCGGCCCATCTCGCGGCGGGTCGGGTTGGCGGGGTCCTTTGCCAGTTCGCGTTCGACGACCATCTGGGTCGCGATACCGGCGTGGTCCTGCCCGGGCTGCCAGAGCGTGTCGAACCCGCGCATGCGGTGCCAGCGGATCAGGATATCCTGCAATGTGTTGTTGAAGGCGTGCCCCATGTGCAGGCTGCCCGTCACGTTGGGCGGCGGGATCATGATGCAGAACGTTTCCGCCCGGCTGGCATTGGCGCCGGCGCGGAAGGCGCCCGTGGCTTCCCACCCGGCATAGATCTCCGGTTCGGCCTCGGTTGAGTTGAAGGTCTTTTCCATCGGCATCGGTCTGGGCTCGCTGTTCGACTTTGGCGCTTCTTAGCCTGCGCCGGGTGCGAGGAAAAGCGACAAGCGCCCGCGCGGGGCGGGCGCCCGTGAGACGGGAACGGTGCTCCGCCGTGTCAGCCGCGCGTGCCCGAGAAACGCTCGGCCCAGTCCTCGCGCTCCTCGTCGGCGATCTTGGCGAACAGCACGGCGGGCACGACAAAACGATGGCCGGGTTTCAGCACCGCGAGCGCTTGCGCCATGTCGTCCGGCCAATCGGTCGCATCGTCGGTGCGCATCGCTTCGAGCAGCCTGGCCGAGGCATCGGGAATGAACGGGGCCGAGATCACCGCGTAGACGCGGATCAGGTTCAGTGCCAGCCTTGTATCGGCCGCAGCGCGGTCCGGATCGGTCTTGAAGCTCGACCATGGCGCGGCGGTTTGCAGGAACTCGTTGCCGGCGACCCAGATCGCCCGCAACTCGGCGGCGGCCTTGCGGACCTCGATCGCGTCCATGTAGCCGGCATAGGCCGCCAGCCGGGTGTCGAGATCGGCAATCAGCCGGCGCCCCTCGTCGGTCAGCGCGCCGCCCGCCGGTACCGTTTCGCCGAATTTCGAGCGGCAGAACTTGGTCACCCGGCTGACGAAATTGCCCAGCACATCGGCAAGGTCCTTGTTCACCCCGCCCTGGAACTTCTCCCAGGTGAATTCGCTGTCCGAGGTTTCGGGCGCGTTCGACAGCAGCCACCAGCGCCAGTAGTCGGCGGGCAGGATTTCGAGCGCCTGATCCTGAAACACGCCGCGCCCCTGGCTGGTCGAGAACTGGCCGCCATCGTAGTTCAGGTAGTTGAACGACTTGATATAATCGACCAGCTTCCACGGATCGCGGCTGCCCAGCAGGGTCGAGGGGAAGGAAAGCGTGTGGAAGGGCACGTTATCCTTGCCCATGAACTGTACATAGCGCACCTCGTCGGCGCCGTGGTCGGTGCGCCACCAGCGCCACCAGTCGGCCTCTTCCTTGCCCTGTGCCTCGGCCCATTCGGCACCGCAGGCGATATATTCGATCGGTGCGTCGAACCAGACATAGAAGACCTTGCCCTCCATTCCGGGCCAGTTCTCGGCGCCGCGCCTGACCGGGATGCCCCAGTTCAGGTCGCGGGTTATGCCCCGGTCCTGAAGACCGTCGCCGTCGTGCAGCCATTTCCTGGCGATCGAGGTGGTCAGGATCGGCCAGTCGGTCTTGCTGCCGATCCAGGCATCGAGTTCGTCCTTGAGCAGCGTCTGTTTCAGATAAAGATGCTTGGTCGCGCGCACTTCGAGCTCGGTCGAGCCCGAGATTGCCGAGCGCGGATTGATCAGGTCGGTCGGGTCGAGCTGCTTGGTGCAGTTTTCGCACTGGTCGCCGCGCGCCTTGTCGTAGCCGCAGTTGGGACAGGTGCCCTCGATATAGCGGTCGGGCAGGAAGCGGCCGTCGGCGACCGAATAAACCTGCTGTTCGGTCACTTCCTCGATATAGCCGTTGTCGGCCAGACGGCCGGCGAAATACTGGGTCAGCCGGGTGTTCTGCACCGAGGACGAGCGTCCGAAATGGTCGAACGACAGCCGGAAGCCCGCCGCCATGCGGGCCTGCACCCGGTGCATCTGGGCGCAGTAATCGGCGACCGGCATGCCGGCCCTGGCGGCGGCAAGCTCGGCCGGGGTTCCATGTTCGTCTGTGGCGCAGAGAAACAGGACCTCGTGGCCGCGTGCCCGGCAGTACCGCGCAAAAAGGTCGGCCGGCAACTGGCTGCCGACCAGATTGCCGAGATGCTTGATCCCGTTGATATAGGGCAGGGCCGAAGTGATGAGTATGCGGGACATGGGCGACTCCGGTTGCGTGTCGCGGGTGGCTTTAGCCGATGCGACCGCAGAGCGCCAGCGCGGCGGCCTGACTGCGGCGATTTCCGGCGGCGGGGCGATGGGGTGGCGCTGTCATTTCCCGTCAGGCGGCCTGTCGCGTTCGCGCCCGATCAGTCGCCCGATGGTGAACGAGGTGCGTGGCGCATAGACATAAGGGGTTCTTTCGGCCACCGTCGGCCGGGCGCGCATCCGCAGAAGCCCGAAGAACACCAGCCCGGCATGGGCCGCCGCTATCATGACGAACAGCGCCGGCGGCCCGTAGGCGCCGATCAGCGCCGAGGACAGGAGCGGTGCACCGATCGCCCCGAGCGCGAAGAAGAACATCAGTGCCGCCGAAAGCTCGACCCGTTCGCTTCTGTCGGCGAAATCGTGGGCATGGGCGGCGGCGACCGAATAGATCGGAAAGCTCGTCGCGCCGAAGATCAGCGCGTTGATCAGGATCGTGCCGTTGTTCGCCGCGCCGATGGCGACGGTTGCCAGACAGCTTGCGGCGGCGGCGACCGAAAGCCAGATCAGCACCCGGCGCCGGTCGAACTTGTCTGCAAGCCAGCCGACCGGAAGCTGTGCCAGCGCCCCGCCCAGCACCCATGCCGCCAGAAACCACGCAATCTGCTTCGGGCTCAGGCCCACCTCCTGCCCGTAGAGCGGCCCGATCATGCGGAACGATGCCGAGGAAACCGCCGCCACGATCACCCCGGCCACCGAAAGGGGCGAAAGGCGCCAGGCCAGCCCCGGCCTGAGGCGCGGTGCGGCGGGCGTGCGCGGCTGGCGCGCGGTGGTGAGGGTTACCGGAAAGATCGCCGCGCAACAGAGCAGCGCCAGCAGGTTGTAGGAAACGAAGGTTGCGGGCTCCAGCACGCCGATCAGCAGTTGCGCCCCGAGCGCCGCCGTCAGGTCGACACCGCGATATAGCCCCATCACCCTGCCGCGGTTCGAGTTGCGCAGCTTGGCCTGCAGCCATGCCTCGATCACGGTATAGCTTCCGGCGATGCAGAGACCGATCGCCACCCGCATCGCCGACCACGCGAGCGGCCCGACCACCATCATGTGCGCCAGCAGCCCGATGGCGCCAAGCGTGGTAAAGGCTGCGAAGGCGCGCGAATGGCCCACGGTTCCCATCAGGCGCGGCGCCCACCAGCAGCCGATGAAGAAGCCGAGGAAATGCGCCGAACCCAGAAGCCCGATCTCGGCCCGGCTGAAACCGAGCGCCAGACCCGAAAGCGCATCCAGCGGCCCCACGCCACCCGAGGACAGCTGCAACAGCAGTACCGAGAGAAAGAGGGCGGCAAAGGTGATCAGCAGGCGCATCGGCGGTCCTTTCGGCGGGTCAAGACATGGCGGGCCGGCGACGGGGCGGTCTGGCCCGTTCGCGACAGTTTTGTCGGATTGAAGCCATCCCGGTCCGCTCTTGCCCCCGGCGCGGAGTTCCGTATCTGTGGGCGCAAGCTTTCCGACGAGGACGAAATGCGAACCCGAATCCCTGGAATCTCCGATCCGGAGGTGAGCGAGCTTTGTCCCGGCACCATGACCTCCGGTTGCCAGACCCCCGAAAGCGCTTCCTCGGCGGGGTCGGGCCGACGCTTTCGGCCGACATGCTGAGGGAGATAGACAATGCGCACCGCGAACCCCCGATGCCCTTTTGGGCGCCGCCGCGCCGGATCGGTCGATCACATATGCCAGCCGGGAGGAACCCGATGCACCGTTTTGCCGCCCTGTCGTTTCTGTTGCTGACAACCGCCTGCCTGCCGGGCGGCAAGGCGCCGGTTCCCGATGCGCCCGAGGGCACCGCGCTATATCTCGACCAGCAGCGCGCGGCCTGCGAGGCACGCGGCGGGCGGTTTTCGCCCGCGCCGGGCAGCGGGGTGCTGATCTGCCTGACAATACCGGACGATGCCAACGCCCCCTGCGTCCGTGCCTCGGATTGCGAGGGGGAGTGCCTCGCCCGGTCACGCAGTTGCGCACCGATCGTGCCGCTTTACGGGTGCAACGAGGTGCTGCTGGAAAACGGCCAGCGGGCCGAACTCTGTGTGGAGTGAGTGTGGATGTGGGCGCAAATCTGATGGAACCCTGGATTGCGGCGACCTGTGCCGCGGCGCTTTTCCAGACGCTGCGGTTCGCGTTGCAGAAGCGGCTCAAACTGGCGGGGCTTTCGGCGACCGGGGCGACCTGGGCGCGGTTTGTGTGGTCGGCGCCGCTTCTGACCGGCGCGGTCGCGATCTGGCTGTTTGCGCAGGGCAGGGGGCTGCCGCCGCTTTCGGGCCGGTTCTGGGCTTTTGCGCTGGTGGGCGGCATCGCCCAGATCCTCGCCACGGTACTGGTCGTCATGCTGTTCTCGCGGCGCAATTTCGCCGTTGGGATCACCTTCAAGAAATCCGAGGTGTTGCAGACCGTCCTTGTCGGATGGATCGTGCTTGGCGATCTGGTCTCGTCGTCGGGATTTGCGGCGATGATCGTCGGGCTGGCGGCGCTGCTGCTGTTGTCGGAAAGCCCGGCGGCGGCACGGGCCGGCGGTGCCGCTCGGTTCGACATGCCATCGGTCGTGCTCGGGCTGGGCAGCGGTGCCTTCTTTGCCGTGGCCGGCGTGTGCTATCGCGGTGCCACGCTGGCGCTGGGTGACGGCCCGGTCGCCGAGGTCTCGGCGGTCGCGCTGATGCTGGTCACGCTGTCGCAGACCTTTCTGATGGCGCTCTGGCTGCTGCTGCGCGACCGGGCGCAGATCGCACGGGTGCTTGCCGCCTGGCGGCCGGGGCTTGCGGTGGGGCTGGCCAGCCTGGCCGGCAGTCTGTGCTGGTTCAGCGCCTTTGCCCAGCAGAATGCGGCCTATGTCTATGCGGTGGGGCAGGTTGAACTGCTGTTCAGCTTTGCCGCCGGGGCGCTGTTTTTTGGCGAACGCCTGTCGCCGCGCGAAACCTGCGGCGCGATGTTGCTGATGGCGAGCATCGTGGTGCTGGTGCTGGTCACCTGAGGCTGCGCCACACTCAGCCGAGGCGGGTGATGCCCGAGATCACATCGTCGTTGCGGCAGAAGGGGACGCTGGCCGGCTGACCCGAACGCCCGATCAGCGGTGCCAGTTCGGCCAGAACCACGGTGGTGATGAACGGCAGGTCGAAGCGGCGCACTTCGGTCAGCGGTATCCATTGCAGATGTCGAAGCTCGTCGCAGGCGCGCGAGAAATCGCTGGCGTCGCCGCGCACCGCACCGGCCGGCACCAGAAAGAAACGCGCGTCGAACCGCCGCGTGCGTCCGGGCGGGGTAATGGCGCGGAAGACATAGGTGAAGTTTTCCGCCGAAGGCGCGTGACCGGTCGCGGCGAAACTCTCCCAGTCGGGTGTGGGGGCTGTCCAGTTTCCGGGGCGACCGAGGATCAGGCCGGTTTCCTCCCAGACCTCGCGGATCGCGCCGGCCAGTAGGGCCGGCACCAGCGCGGCGTCGCTTTCGATCGCCAGCCGCCGCAGGCAGGTCGGGTCGGGCAGGCCGCGCAGGCTTACGGCGACATCTCCGGCGTCGATCGCGCCGCCCGGAAAGACGAACTTGTCGGGCATGAAGGCCGCCGAGGAGCCGCGCTGGCCCATCAGCACCTCGGGGCCGGAAGGCCCATGCTGCCACAGGATCACCGTCGCGGCGTCGCGGATGACCGTGTCGTCGGGTGGGGTCACCTCATGCTCCGTTTCTGTCTGCGCCTTCGCCGAAACCGTGCATCCGGCGCGACCATTGCAGGGCGACGAACGCCCCCTTGATATGTGGCAGAAGATAAAGCGAAAGCCCGACGCAGGCCACCGAAAGCGTGACCGCCATGGTCGCGGGGTCGAGATGGAACCGCGCATAAAGGACATGGATCATCACCGCGATCAGATGCCCGACCAGCAGGATGGTCAGATAGGCCGGCCCGTCGTCGGCACGGTGGTGGTGAAACGCCTCGCCGCAGATGTCGCAATGATCGGCGACCTTGAGATAGCCGGAAAACAGGCGCCCCTGCCCGCAATTCGGACATCGCCTGCGCCAGCCCCGCAGGAGTGCCTGTTTCAATGGCCGGTCCCCGGCGCCATCGTCGCCGGATGGGCGGCTTTCGACTGGATGCAACGGTGTCTTCCTTTTCGCGCCTCGCAGCCGACAGGCCACGTTCCCTGATGTCGCGCCACCATGCCGCGCGGGGCCGGGGTTGCGAAACCGCCACAGGCCTCTGCCCGGGCGATCTCGCGAAATCGTGATGAGGGAAAAGTCGTTGCGCCATCGACGGAACCGCGCCGCTGCCGCGTTGGAGGGTCATGATGCGGCAGATGCCCGCGACAGTTTCAGGAGCAGGAAACCAGCATGACACGTATCGTTCTTCTCAGCACCGCCATTGTCACCGGCCTGATCGCTGCCGGCAGCGCCAGTGCATTCGGCTGGCATTTCGGACCCGGCGACCGCCCGGGCTTCGAGCAGATCGACGCCGATGGCGATGGCAGGATCACCCCGGCCGAGATGCAGGCCTATCCCGCCGCGCATCGGGCCGCCCGGTTCAGAGCCGCCGATGCCGACGGCGATGGCAGGATCACCGCTCAGGAAATGACTGCCGCGATCCAGGTCGAGCGCGCGGATCGCGAGGCGCGGATCGTCCAGTCCATGATGGCCCGGCTCGATACCGACAAGGACGGCGCGGTGAGCGAGGCCGAAATGGCCGCTGCGGCACCGATGCGCAACGCCAACAGGGGCGAACGGTTCCTTGCGCGCTTCGACGCTGACAAGGACGGCGCCATCAGCGTCGAGGAATTCGCCGCCGCCGAGCAGGCCCTTGCGCAGAAGAGCGAGCGCTGGAGGCATCATGACAAGGGCGATCGCGCGCCGTTCTGGCGCAGGTGATCGCGGGCAGGAAGCTGCCGCCCGGCGCTGCGCCGGGCGGATGGCGCAGGGTGAATGTTGCGTTCCGGGAAGGATCGGGGCTAGGCCAGCCAGAGGATGACCATGCCGCTCGACGCAGAGTCCGACAGAACGGACGAATCCCTCCTGGCGCTCTATGCGGGCGGCGACCGGGCGGCGGCACGCATGCTGACGCTGCGATTGACGCCGCGTGTTCTGGCGCTGGCCTGCCGGATGCTCGGCGATCGTGCCGAGGCGGAGGATGTGGCGCAGGAGGCGATGCTCCGGCTCTGGCGGATTGCGCCGGGGTGGCGGGAGGGCGAGGCGAAGGTATCGACATGGCTCTACCGCGTGGCCAGCAACCTGTGCACCGACCGGTTGCGCAGGCGGCGCGGAACCGGGTTCGACGATGTCTTTGGCGAGGGGATCGAGCCGCCGGACGAGACACCGCAGGTCGATGAGCGCCTGCAGGAGGCGGCCCGTGCCGAGGCGCTTCGCCGGGCGCTGGCCGAACTGCCGGACCGGCAGCGGCAGGCTGTGGTGCTGCGGCATCTCGAAGGGCTTTCCAACCCCGAGATCGCCGCGATTATGGAAATTGGCGTCGAGGCGGTGGAAAGTCTGACGGCAAGGGGAAAACGCGCGCTGGCCGCCCGGCTGGACGGGCAGCGGCAGCAACTGGGGTTGAGCGATGACGGCTGACCGGGAAAAGCATGACGACCGCATCCTTGAAGCGTTCTTCGGGGCGGCGCGGGACGAGGCGGAAACGCCCTCCCCCGACCTTCTGGCGCGGGTTCTGGCCGATGCCTATGATACGCAGCAGGCCTCTGGTCGGGCTGAAACTCCGCCGGTTCCCGCACATGCGCCCCGCCGGTTGCATCTGGCCGGCATGTTGCGCGGGCTCGGCGGCTGGCCGGCGCTTGCCGGTCTGGTCGGGGTCGCGTTTGTGGGCCTGTGGATCGGGTACAACCCGCCGGTATCGCTCGATGCTCTGTCGGTGGCGGTGTTCGATCAGAGCCATGGGCTGACGCTCGACAGTTCGCTGCCCGATTACGAATATCTTCTGGCCGATGGATAGGAGCCGGTCCGACATGACAGATGGCACGCCAACCCCTGCCGAATCCAACCGCCCGCGCTGCCCGCGATGGGTGCGGATGGTCCTGTTCGTTTCGCTGGCGATCAACCTCGCGGTGTTCGGGCTGGTGGGTGGTGCGCTGCTGAAATTCTCGCGTCAGGGCGATATGCGACCGTCGTTCGTTTCGCGCGAGCTCGGGCTCGGGCCCTATATGTTCGCGCTTGACGACGAAGCGCGCGGCAGGCTGATCGCCGCCGCCGGTGGCCGCAAGGACGACCTGCGCCGGCATCGTGGCGAATGGGCCGGCGCGGTGCAGCAATCGCTTGCCGTGCTCAGGGCCGATCCTTTCGATGCGGCGCGCTTCCGGCAGTCGCTGGCGCAGCAGGCCGATCTGGCGGCGCGGGGGCGCGACGTGGGCCAGGATGTGCTGGTCGAACAGATTGCCGGGATGTCGCGCGAAGAACGGGCGGCTTTCGCCGATCGTCTCGAACGGGTGATCCGCTTTGGCCCCAAGCGACATGGCGACAAGGGCAGGGACGGACATTCCGGGCGGGGAGATTTTGACACCGCGCCGCCGCCGCCGCCGCCCGGTCCGCGCGACGGATCCAACCGTTTTGGGGAATGATCCGTTTTCGTTGGCGAAAGAGGGTATTGAGCCCGTTGTGACGTTCGTGCAAAGCGCTCCGCGCGGAGCAAGCCCGAAGGGCAGCTTCGTCCGCAACGGCGGCTTGCACAGGCGGCCATCTTCGACTTTTCACCTGCCGGTGCGCGAGGCGGGTTTCGCGAGGAACCCGCACGGACGGACGCAATTGCCGCCAGATCCCGGATAAAGGGTTCGTTCACGCAGACCTGCTAGCACCGTATACGGGTGTGAAGCGAGGTGGCGGAATGAGCGTTGGGACCAACGCCCCGGTTATTGTCAAGCGCAAGAAGGTTGTCGGAGGGGGCGGGCACCATGGCGGGGCGTGGAAGGTGGCCTATGCGGATTTCGTCACTGCGATGATGGCCTTCTTCATGCTGATGTGGCTGCTGAATGCCACCACCGAAAAGCAGCGCAAGGGGATTGCCGATTATTTCAGCCCGACGATCCCGCTGAGCCGGACCTCGGGCGGCGGCAACGGAAGCCTCGACGGAGATTCGGTCTTTACCGAGGATACGCTCACCCAGCACGGGGTGGGCGGGTTGCGGCTTCCCAATTCTCCGCCCGATGGCAGCGCATCCGAAAAAAGCGCCGGGATGACCGGCGAATCCGAACCGACGCTGGAAGAACTCGAGCAGGTCCTGCTTGGCTCGGGCGGCGAATTGCTGGCAACCGAGAACGCCATGCGACACGTCGTGACGCGGCTGACCGACGAGGGGCTTGTGGTCGAGCTGTTCTCGCTCGACGGGGCGCCGCTGTTCGGGGACGGAACCGGCGAGCCGACGGACCTGCTGACCGATCTGGTCGCCATGGTCGGCCGGGTCTTCCTGATGGCATCGAACCCGGTGGCGGTAAAGGGATACAGCCGGTCCTATGCGGTGGTGCTGAGGCACAATCCCGCGTGGGACGAATCGCTGTCTCGTGCCGGAACGGTGCGCGACATGATCTCCCTCGCCATCGGCATGCAACGGGTGGAGCGCGTGACCGGCCTCGCCGACAGGCAGCCGGTTGCGGAAAACCCGATGTCGATGCGCAACGACCGGATCGAACTGGTCCTGCTGCGATCCGACGTCTGAACGGCAACCGCTCGTCCGGCGTTAGCGCCGCATTAAGCCGGCTGTGCCCATAGTGGCGGAAATTTGGAATGTCAGAACAGAAAGGTGCTCGATGAGCATATCCTCCTCCCTGAATGCCAGTGTTGCGGGCCTTTCCGCAAATGCCACCCGTCTGGCGACGATCTCCGACAATATCGCGAACTCGTCGACCTATGGCTACAAGCGGGCCGAAGCGGATTTTCATTCCATGGTGATTGATTCCGGCAACGGCGGCTACACGGCGGGCGGTGTCGGGGTTTCGACCACGCGCATGATCGACCAGGCCGGCCCGCGGATATCGACCTCGAACGCAACCGATATCTCGGTCAACGACCGCGGTTTCATTCCGGTCACCACCCAGACCGCCCTTGGCAAGTCGAACGGCGATCTGCCGCTTCAACTGGCGACCACCGGGTCCTTCCGCACCGACGAGAACGGTGTCCTGAAGACCACAAGCGGCCTTGTGCTGCTCGGCTGGCCGGCGGCCTCGGACGGGACGATTCCCAATTATCCGCGCGACACCGGCGATGCGCTCGTTCCGGTGCAGATCAACCTGAACCAGTCCGCGGTTGAACCGACAACCGAAATGACGCTCTGCGTGAACCTTCCGGCAACCGAAACGGAAGCCGGCGCTTCGGGCGATCCGCTGTCCCTGTCGGTGGAATACTACGACAACCTCGGTGCCTCGCAGACGATCACGGCAACCTACACGCCGACCGTTCCGGCGGGCGCGACCGACCCAGCGACGAACACCTGGACGCTGACGCTGACCGATTCGGCCTCAAGCGGTGCGGTAATCGGCGAATACACGCTTGTCTTCGACGATTCGCGCACCGCTGGCGGAACACTGGCATCGGTGACGCTGATCAGTGGCGGCGCATACGATCCGGCCAGCGGGGTGATTTCGGCCAGTGTCGCCGGCGGTCCGCTGGACATCACCATCGGTGCGGTAGGGGATTCCTCGGGGATGACCCAGCTTTCCGGCGGCTTCTCCCCCATTCCGGTGTCCAAGAACGGATCGCCGGTGGGCAACCTGACCTCGGTGGAGATTGACGCCAACGGATATGTCTCGGCCAATTTCGACAACGGCATCAGCCGGGTCATCTTCCAGATTCCGCTGGTCGACGTTCCGAACCCGAACGGCCTGATTTCTCTCGACAACCAATCCTACCAGATTTCGCGCGAAAGCGGCGGGTTCTTCCTGTGGAACGCAGGCGACGGTCCGACCGGCGACATCGTCAGCTATTCGCTCGAGGAATCGTCGACCGACGTCGCCGACGAACTTACCAGTCTGATCCAGACCCAGCGTGCCTATTCGTCGAATGCGAAGGTCATCCAGACTGTCGATGAAATGCTGCAGGAAACCGCCAACATCAAACGCTGAGCACTATCCGGGGGCATCAGTCCATGACATTGTCGAGTTCACTTTCCAATGCCTTGTCGGGGCTTACTGCCGCCTCCCGCGCTGCCGAGGTCGTCTCCTCGAACATCGCGAATGCCATGACCGAGGGGTACGCCCGGCGCGAGATACAATTGTCGTCGCGCTCGCTCGATGGCAGCGGTGCCGGCGTCACCATCGAGGGCGTCCTGAGGCTGGTCGACAGCCGCACGCTGAGCGACCGGCGGCAGGCTGAGGCCGCAGTGGCAGAGTCCGCGGCGAGCGCCGATGCATGGACGCGCATCGAAAGCGCCATCGGCCTTCCCGGCGACAGCGGCTCGCTGACCGACCGGATCAATGCGTTCGAATCGGCGCTTCTGTCGGCTGCGAGCCGGCCGGACGAAAGCTCGCGGCTGGATCAGGCCGCCGCGGCAGCCGTCTCGCTTGCCGACGGCATCAATGCGGTGTCGAACGAACTTCAGTCGATGCGCATGGATGCGGACAGCGACATTGCAAACATGGTCGAACGGCTGAACTCCGGTCTGACGCGGGTGGAGGAGCTTAACCGCAGGATATCCGATCTTTCGCTCCAGGGTCGCGACGCATCGAGCCTACTGGACGAACGCCAGCGGATCGTCGACGGGATATCCCGGATTGTTCCGGTGCAGCAAATTCCGCGCGATCGTGGGCAGATATCGCTCTATACCACGGGGGGGGGCATATTGCTGGATGGCACGGCCGCCGAATTCGGTTTTCAGCAAACCGGCACGATCACCCCCTACATGTCGGTTGACGATGGCGCATTGTCCGGGCTGACGCTGAACGGAAATGCGCTGCGTATCGGCGGCACCCACGATCCCGTCGCCGGGGGCGAGCTTGCCGCAGCTTTTACCATCCGCGACGAGATCGCGCCCGGGATTCAGGTCGGCCTCGATGCGATGGCACGCGACCTGATCGAGCGGTTTCAGGATCCGGGTCTCGATGCGACGGTAGCTTCCGCCGGGGCGGGCCTGTTCACCGATGGGAATACCGCGTTCGATGTGGCCGACGAGTTGGGCCTTGCTGCCCGCATTTCGGTAAATTCCGCCGTCGATCCCGCCGGAGCCGGAGAGTCCTGGCGGCTGCGCGACGGAATCGGCGCAGGCGCTGCGGGCCAGTCCGGCAACGCCACGTTGTTGCAAGCCTGTGCGGAGCGTCTTGCCGAAGACAGAATCGCCGTGTCCGGATTGTCTGCCGGTCTGTCGCGGTCTGCCGCAGAGCTCGTTTCCGACATTCTGTCCACCGCGTCGACCGGTCAGATCGCGGCCGAGGACGATCAGGCGTTTCAGCGGGCGCGCTACGATGCGCTGGCGGTCAAGGAAGCCGAAAACGGTGTGGATTCGGATGACGAATTGCAAAAACTGCTGCTGATCGAGCAGGCTTATGCCGCGAACGCGCGCATGATGCAGGCCATCGACCAGATGATGCAGCAACTGCTGGAGATCTGAGCATGTCCATTACTTCGATTGGCGACCTGACAACGAGCCTTCTGCTGCGGCAGCGTAACGCCGGCCTGCGGGCGGATATGGCCAGGATATCCGAGGAACTTGTATCCGGGCGCGTCGCCTCGGTTGCGGGACGGGTTCAGGGGAATTTCCGCGCCGTCACCGGGATCGAGCAGTCGCTCGCGCGGCTTGCCACCCATGACCTGATAGCGCGGGAAACGGCGAGCACTGCCGGGGCGATGCAGACGGTGCTCGATGCGATTGGTGGTATCGCTGGCGACGAGGCGGCCGATCTGCTGCTCATGTCGGTTTCCGCGTCCGAATTCCAGATCGGAAATACCGGTGAAAAGGCAGCGGCGGCCTTCACCTCGATGGTTGAAAAACTGAATACGCAATTTGCGGGCCGTGCGATCTTCGCTGGTGTCGGAAGCGACAGCAGCGCATTGTCCGACGCCGGAGCCATGCTCGACGCACTGCGTGCCGCTGTCAGCGGCGCGGGCACCGCAGCGGACGTGCTGGCAACGGTGGATGCCTGGTTTTCACCGGGCGGAGAATATAACACGTTCATGAACCCCGGCGCCGAAACCCCGCTCGCCGACATTTCGGTCAGCGCGGATCGAAAGGCCACGCTCGATACGACCGTCTCGTCCCGTGCGGTACGCGATGTTCTGCGGGGAATGGCCGCTGCGGCGCTTGTCGACGAGGGCCTGCTGCCCGCACAGCCGGATGAGCAGAGGCATCTTGCCCGGGCGGCGGGCGAGATGCTGCTGAGCGCGCGCGAGGGGCTGGTAGTGGCGCAGGCCCGTATCGGTCAGGCACAGGAGCAGATCGACCTTGCGTCGACCGAGATCGCTGCGGAGCGGGACGCGATGACGCTGGCGCTGGCGAAATTGCTCGATGTCGATACATCCGAAGCGGCGACGGAACTTCAGCAAGTCGAGGCGCAGATCGAGTTGCTGTACATGCTGACGGCGAGGGCGGCCAACATGAAGCTGACGGATTACCTGTAATGGCCCGCCTGTTGTTGCTGATTCTGGCGGCTTTGTCAGCGCTGTGTCCCGGGCTTGCCGGTGCAAGCCCGATCCGGATCAAGGATCTGGTCGAATTCGACGGTGTGCGCGGCAACGATCTTGTCGGGTACGGCCTTGTGGTCGGTCTCAACGGAACCGGCGACGGCATCCGCAACGCGCCCTTTACCGAAGAAATCATGTCGAGCATGCTGGAGCGTCTGGGAGTGAACGTCACGGGCGAGCAGTTTCGCCCCAAGAACGTGTCAGCGGTCTTTGTCACTGCGGTCCTGCCGCCCTTTTCGCGGTCCGGCGGCAGGATCGACGTGTCGGTTTCGGCCATCGGAGATGCAAAGAGCCTTCTCGGCGGTACGCTGATCATGACGCCGCTGACGGCGGCGGACGGTCAGATATACGCGGTTGCGCAGGGAACGGTGATAGCCGGCGGGGTCGCCGCCGAAGCCGAGGCGGCCTCGGTCGTATCCGGCGTGCCGACGACGGGGAGCATTCCGGCCGGCGCCCGGGTGGAGCGCGAGATCGATTTCGATTTCGCCTCGCTCTCCAACGTTCGTCTGGCGCTGCGCGATCCGGATTTCACCACTGCCGGAAGGATCGAGCAAGCGATCAACGCGTCGTTCGGCCGTCCGGTCTCGCGCATGCTTGATGCCGGGACGGTGGAACTCGATATCGCATCGACGCGATCGGGGTCCCCCGCGCGGGCGATCGGACGGATCGAGAACCTTCGCATCGAACCGGAGCGCAAGGCGCGTGTTGTCGTCGACCAGCGATCCGGCACCATTGTCATGGGGGACGATGTAAGGATCTCGCGGGTTGCGGTATCGCAGGGAAACCTGACGCTCAGGATCGAAGAGGCGCCGATGGCAAGCCAGCCCAATCCGTTTTCCCCCGGCCAGACGGTCGTGCTGCCTCGTTCGAACGCGGATATCACCGAGGAACCCGGCATCGGCCTCGCCGAGGTCGAGGGGTCGACATCGCTCGCCCAGGTGATCGCGGGACTGAATGCCCTCGGCGTCTCGCCGCGCGACCTGATCGACATTCTCAAGAGCATCAAGGCGGCGGGTGCGCTGCACGCCGAGTTCATCGTCAATTGACGAAAAAGTGAAGGAAGTTACTGGAGCGGCACCTCTTGCCGGTCCGGGCGGCGCGGGAGTTCGGCCGGTGCAGGCTCCGGGTTTTCCCGCAGAATTTCGCCTGGATTGCTGTCGGACCTCGTGCTTTTTTCTGGTCCGGTGGTATTGTCGGACGTCCGGCGGTAATCGCTTTCTCGGTTGCGCCGGGTCGACGCGAACCGGGCGCCCGACGACGGGCCCGGGGCATGCCGGTTTCCGCCGGCAGCCCCTTGGCAAATGTCGCGTTTGCCAATAAAGAGACACCTCGCGGTTCAGCGTGCGATTCGTCGTGCGCTGTTTTGCGTTTCGTCCAAGACGGTGGGTGCCCCGAAATTTGCGTCGGGTTCATAAATCCTGCCCGAGACGGGATACGACAAGATTGGCCGGGGGTGACCTCGGGCGGTTTGGCGCAGCCCCGTATGCGGACCTGAACGCCGGCACGCGCCGGCAGACATGAGCCGGGGGGCGCGAGTCCCCCATACTTGGAGTGAAACTGTGGATAGAGCCCAGAAAGAGAAAGTGGTCGACGAACTCGGCCAGATCTTCGAAAGCTCTGGCGTCGTGGTGGTTGCCCACTACGAGGGTCTCACGGTTGCCGAGATGCAGGATCTTCGCGCCCGCGCCCGCGGTGCCGAGGCGTCCGTGCGCGTCGCCAAGAACAGGCTCGCCAAGATCGCCCTTGAAGGAAAGCCCTGCGCGAGCATCGGCGAATACCTGACGGGCATGACCGTTCTCACCTTCTCGGAAGACCCCGTGGCCGCGGCCAAGGTTGCCGAGGACTTTGCCAAGTCGAACCAGAAGTTCGAAATCCTTGGCGGGGCCATGGGAGAGAACGCCCTGGACCGTGCCGGTGTCACGGCCGTGTCGAAAATGCCGTCGCGCGAGGAGCTTATCGCCTCGATCGCCGGTTGCATCGGCGCGCCTGCATCGAATATCGCCGGGGCCATTGGCGCACCTGCTTCGAACATCGCGAGCATTCTCAGCACCATCGAGGAGCGCGGCGAAGCCGCCTGATCGCGAGACCCTCGCGGGGTTGACATCCCGACGTTGGAACACATCTAGGAAAACGGAACCCATAAAATGGCTGATCTTAAGAAACTTGCCGAAGAGATCGTGAACCTCACGCTGCTCGAGGCCCAGGAACTGAAAACCATCCTCAAGGACGAATACGGCATCGAACCCGCCGCCGGTGGCGCGGTGATGATGGCCGGTCCGGCCGACGGTGGCGCCGGCGCCGCCGCCGAGGAGGAGAAGACCGAATTCGACGTGATCCTGAAATCCGCCGGCGAGAAGAAGATCAACGTGATCAAGGAAGTTCGCGCCATCACCGGCCTTGGGCTGAAGGAAGCCAAGGAACTGGTCGAAGCCGGTGGCAAGGCCGTCAAGGAGCAGGTCTCCAAGGACGAGGCCGAAGAGATCAAGAAGAAGCTCGAAGAGGCCGGTGCTGAAGTCGAGCTCAAGTAATCGGGGCGCAAACCCTGCATTCAAGGCTGGGTCCGGCGAATACCGGGCCCGGCCGAGCCTGTCTCAGAGAGGCCCTGCGGGCGGGGCCTCTCTAAGGCGCGGTTCGACAGGTTCGGGAGCTGCCGGTGGGACGGTGGCGGGAATGGAACCTGACCCCCTTATTTCGTGAGCGGTACGCGGCCGATGCCCGGCGGCTGTGTGAAACGCTGAAAACGAAAGGTAATACACCACATGGCGCAGACCTTCCTTGGCCAGAAGCGACTCCGCAAATATTATGGCAAGATCCGGGAAGTCCTGGAAATGCCCAACCTCATCGAGGTACAGAAATCTTCCTATGACCTGTTTCTGAAATCAGGCGACCAGTCCCAGCCGCTCGACGGCGAGGGTATCATGGGCGTCTTCCAGTCGGTGTTCCCGATCAAGGACTTCAACGAGACCGCCGTTCTCGAATTCGTCCGCTACGAACTGGAAAAGCCGAAATACGACGTCGAGGAATGTCAGCGGCGCGACATGACCTACAGCGCGCCGCTCCGGGTGACGCTGCGCCTGATCGTGTTCGACGTGGACGAGGATACCGGCGCCAAATCGGTGAAGGACATCAAGGAGCAGGACGTCTTCATGGGCGACATGCCGCTGATGACACCCAACGGCACCTTCATCGTCAACGGCACCGAGCGGGTCATCGTTTCCCAGATGCACCGCTCGCCCGGCGTGTTCTTCGACCATGACAAGGGCAAGACCCATTCCTCGGGCAAGCTGCTCTTTGCCTGCCGGATCATTCCCTATCGCGGCTCGTGGCTCGATTTCGAGTTCGATGCCAAGGATCTGGTCTATGCGCGCATCGACCGCCGCCGCAAGCTGCCTGTCACCACGCTGCTCTATGCGCTGGGGATGGATCAGGAAGCGATCTGCGACGCCTATTACGACACGATCAATGCGCGTCTCGAAAAGAACAGGGGCTGGGTGGTCAAGTTCTTCCCCGAGCGTGTGCGCGGTACCCGTCCGGCCTTCGATCTTGTCGATGCGGCCACCGGCGAGGTGATCTGCAAGGCGGGCGAGAAGCTGACCCCGCGCACCGTCAAGAAGATCATCGACGAGGGGCGGATCACCGAACTGCTGGTGCCCTTCGACCAGATGATCGGCCGCTATGTCGCCAGGGACATCATCAACGAGGAAACCGGTGCGATCTATGTCGAGGCCGGCGACGAACTGACCTGGGATATCGACAAGGACGGCGAGGTTTCCGGCGGAACGCTCAAGGACCTGCTCGATGCCGGCTTCACCGAGATCCCGGTGCTCGACATCGACAACATCAATGTCGGCCCCTACATCCGCAACACCATGGCGATGGACAAGAACATGAACCGCGATACCGCGCTCATGGATATCTATCGCGTCATGCGCCCGGGCGAGCCGCCCACGGTCGAGGCAGCCTCGGCACTGTTCGACACGCTGTTTTTCGATTCCGAGCGTTACGATCTCTCGGCCGTCGGCCGGGTGAAGATGAACATGCGCCTCGATCTCGACGCCGCGGACACGCAGCGCACGCTCCGCAAGGAGGACATCATCGCCTGCATCAAGGCACTGGTCGAATTGCGCGACGGCAAGGGCGAGGTGGACGATATCGACCATCTTGGCAACCGCCGTGTCCGCTCGGTCGGCGAACTGATGGAGAACCAGTACCGCGTGGGTCTCTTGCGGATGGAGCGCGCGATCAAGGAGCGGATGTCGTCGGTGGAGATCGACACGGTGATGCCGCAGGACCTGATCAACGCCAAGCCGGCGGCGGCGGCGGTGCGCGAGTTCTTCGGCTCCTCGCAACTTTCGCAG
>NZ_JBKEAE010000040.1:0-35623 GCF_047971885.1 Tropicimonas sp.
CAACGATGTCCCCGGGATCAGGTCGATGTTCGCCGCCTTCGAGATCACCGCCGTCGAAACCACCTACACCATCGCCAGACAACGCAGCCAGCCGGCGCGCGAACTGCTGATCGCGAACTTCAAGTGCGATTTGAACGGCTCGTGAACGCCCCGAAACGGGCAACAACAGAAAATCGCGCTGCTGCAAGTTACGCTGTCACGCCCTGCAAATTACGCTGCCACGCTACACCCGGTCGCAGCGGCGTAATGAGCGGCTATCTGTACAGGTATTGTACAGGCAAAGGCCGGATTCCTCGCGAAACGGACCGGAAAATCATGCAAGCTGCTGCATGAGGCTATGAGGTAGATCAGGCAGTCATTTGATTTTACATAGAAATTTGGCGACCCCGGCAGGACTCGAACCTGCAACCTATCCCTTAGGAGGGGATTGCTCTATCCTGTTGAGCCACGGGGTCGCGATCGCGCGGCGGGAGCTTGAGGCCCGGTCGCGGAACGCTTCTACTGTCAACGCCCGGGGGTTTCAAAGCGGAAATTTGCCGCTCACCCTGCGGAAGCGTGTCGAAGATGCGTTTTCGGCGGTACCGGGACATATTTCCTTCACTCCACATGCGACAACCGGGGATCGCCCTTCGATGCATACAGTGCTTTTACCGGCCCGAGTTAGGCGTTAACACATATTCATGAGCAAGGATGATACCAGTGCCGCGCAGGGCCATGTCGCGCATGGCGAATCGCGGCGTCCGCTGACGCTTCGGGACGTTTCCGAAGCCTCCGGGGTGAGCGAAATGACCGTCAGCCGGGTTCTCAGGAACCGCGGCGATGTGAGTGTGGCGACGCGGGAGCGTGTGCAAGAGGCTGCCAAGCGCCTCGGCTACGTTCCCAACAAGATCGCCGGCGCTCTCGCGTCCAGCCGCGTGAACCTGGTGGCGGTGATCATCCCGTCGCTGTCGAACATGGTCTTTCCCGAGGTCATGAACGGCATTTCGAAAACCCTGGAAGATACCGAGCTTCAGCCGGTTCTCGGGGTGACCCATTACCTGCCCGAACGCGAGGAGAAGGTTCTCTACGAGATGCTGAGCTGGCGCCCGTCGGGGGTCATCATCGCCGGGCTGGAGCGTTCGGAGGCCGCGCGCGCGATGCTCCGGAACGCCGGAATCCCGGTGGTCGAGATCATGGACATAGATGGCGAGCCGGTCGATTCGGTCGTCGGTATCTCGCATCGCCGCGCCGGGCGCATGATGGCGCAGGCCATCGTCGATGCAGGCTATCGCCGCATCGCCTTCCTGGGAACCAAGATGCCGCTCGATCACCGGGCGCGCAAACGCTGGGAGGGGTTTTCGGAGGTGCTCGAACAGGCCGGGATCGGGGTGGCCGACACCGAGCTTTACGAGGGCGGTTCGGGATTCGCCAAGGGGCGCGAGATGACCGCTGCCGTGCTCGAACGAACCCCGGACCTCGATTTCATCTACTATTCGAACGACCTGATCGGCGCAGGCGGGTTGCTGTATTGCCTGGAAAACGATTACGACATCCCCGGACAACTTGGCCTGGCCGGCTTCAACAATATCGAGCTTCTCGACGGTATGCCGCGCAGGCTGGCGACCATGGATTCGTGCCGGCGCGAAATAGGCGAAGGCGCGGCCCGGATCATTGCGAGCCACGCCGGCGAGGGCGCGCAGATCTTTGGCGAACAGGTCGATCTCATTCCGACGCTCGACCCCGGCGATACCTTGCGGCAGGCGTGAAAATCTGTTGAGGAAGCCCCGGCGGGTCCGGCAGGGCCGCCAGCCATGTCCCGTGCCGGAGAGGAGCGCCGATGACTCAGCTTTCGATCGTGATCCCGATGAAGAACGAAGAGGGCAACGTGGAGCCCCTTCTGCTGGGCATCGCCGAAAGCTGTGCGGGTACGGATTACGAGATCATCGTGGTCGACGACGGATCCGACGATGGCACGGCCGCCGCGGTGCAGGGGCTGGCGGCCGCAGACCCGCGGGTGCGGCTTCTGACCCACACGCGCTCTGCCGGCCAGAGCGCGGCGGTCCACAGCGGGGTGCTGGCGGCACGCGGCAATGTGGTCTGCACGCTCGACGGTGACGGGCAGAACCCGCCGGAGGAACTGCCCAAGCTCTACCGGCCGCTGTTCGACGATACGACGGGGCGGCTTGGGCTGGTGGCGGGGCAACGCGTGGACCGCCAGGACACATTGTCGAAGAAATGGGGGTCGCGCTTTGCCAACGGGTTGCGCGCCCGTATCCTCGACGACGGAACGCGCGACACCGGCTGCGGCCTCAAGGGGTTCCGCCGCGACGCCTTTCTGGCGCTGCCCTATTTCGACCACATGCACCGCTATCTTCCGGCCCTTTTCCGGCGTGACGGCTGGGAGGTTCTGCTGGTCGATGTCAGTCACCGGGAACGACAGGCGGGCAGTTCGAACTACACCAACTTCCGCCGCGCGCTGGTTGGCATACCCGACCTGATGGCGGTGGCCTGGCTGATCCGCCGGCGCAAGAAGGCGCAGGCAGCCGAGACCGCAACCGCCGGCGAGGATCGGGCAGGCAACGATGGCTGAACAGGTATTTCGATTTCTCGCCGTGGATAACTGGATGGAATTCTGGTGGGTGGTGATCGGCCTTGCCGGACAGTTGATGTTCACCGCGCGCTTTCTTGTCCAGTGGATTGCCTCGGAGCGTGCCGGCCGCTCGGTTGTGCCGCTGTCGTTCTGGTACCTCTCGGTCGGCGGCGGCATCATCCTGTTTTTCTATGCGCTCTATCGCCGCGACCCGGTATTCATTCTCGGGCAGTCGATGGGGTTGTTCGTCTACGTCCGAAATCTCTGGCTCATCCATGCAGAACGCCGCCGTCAGGCCGGTTGAGGCGCACAGCTGGCTGGCTCCGGCGGCGCTGATCGTCCTTGCGGTCACCGTCTTCCGCATCGTGCTGCTGGCGTTCAACCGGACCGACCTGTTCGTCGACGAGACGCAATACTGGCTCTGGGGACAGGAGCTTGCCTTTGGCTACTACTCAAAGCCGCCGCTGATCGGCTGGGTGATCCGCGCCTCGACCGAGCTTGGCGGCTCGGACGCGGCATTCTGGATCCGCCTGCCCGCGCCACTGCTGCAAGGCGCCACGGCGATGATCCTCGGCGCCGTCGCCGCACCGCGGTTCGGATATCGGGTGACGGTCTGGGTCGTGGCGACCTTCGTCACCCTTCCGATGGTGACGCTGGGCAGTCTGATGATCTCGACCGATACGGTCATGGCGCCGTTTCTGGCGCTTGGGCTGTGGGCCTGGCTGCGCAGCCTCGACAGGGGCGGCAGCAAGGGAATGGCGATCCTTGCCGGTATCGCGGTGGGGCTGGGTTTTCTGGCAAAATACGCCGCGATCTATTATCTGCTTTGTGCCGCGCTGGCCGCGTTGGCAAACCCGCGCGCACGCCCGGGCTGGCGGGCGGCATCCCTGGGCCTGACGGCATTTCTGATCACCGTTTCGCCCAATATCGTCTGGAATTTGCGGAACGGTCTGAGCACGCTCGAACACACGCTCGACAATGCGGACTGGGTGCGCGAGACAGGCGAAAATCCGGCGCTGAACCCGGCGGCGCTGGCCGAGTTCTTTGTCAGCCAGTTTGCGGTATTCGGGCCGGTCCTGTTCGCCGGTCTGTTATGGCTGGGTCTGCGGTACAGGCACCAGAAGCCGGCCCTGCAGTTCATGCTGCTATTCAGCCTTCCGATCGTTGCCATCGTCTGCGTGCAGGCGCTGCTGAGCCATGCCTATGCCAACTGGGCCGCCGCCGCCTACATCGCCGGAACGATCGCCGTTGTGCCGTGGCTTCTGGAACGCCCGGTCGCCTGGCGGATCGGAAGCCTCGCCTTTCAGGTGAGCATCGCCATCGTCCTGCCAGCGCTGACCGTCGCGGGGACCGGGCTGCGCCTGGGCGAAAACGGGCCGCTGCTGCTCGAACGCTATCTGGGGCGCAGCGAGATGAGCCAGCGCATCCTTGCCGAGGCACGGGCGGCCGGCGTCGATACAGTGGTCGCCAAGAACCGCGACATTCTTGCCGATCTGTTCTACCGGACCCGCGACGGAGACATCCGGGTCTTCGCGCAGCCGGTCGACGGGCGGGCACCGAACCACTATGTGCTGCGCCACGCGCTGCCGGCGGACGTTTCGGGTCAGGTTCTTTTCGTCACCGGCGACGATGCACCCGATCTTCCCTGCACGCCCGAGCGGCGCGGCCTCATCGCCCCGGCCGACGGCGCCTTCGTGCATCATCGGCAACGGTTGTTTCTGGTACCGGCCGAATGCCTCCGCTAGGTATGGGATGCGTCCGGTGCAGCACGCACCCCGTGCGGCCTCTTTGCGACAGGGCGGGCATTTCCGCCGTTGCACTTCGGGCACAGTTTGAAGCCGGGGCGCAATGGGTATAGTTGCGGCAACGCGAACGAAGGCAGGTCGGGGGCGAAAGATGCCACAGCAGGAACGAAGGCTGGTCGTGCGCGCCACAGCGGCAGCGATCGTCGTCTGCGGTGCGGCGGGTCCCATCGGGTCGGATGCCGAACCGATGGTGACAAGCAGCTACAACTACTATGGCGTACCCGGTCTGGTCGAGATGCCGACGGCGGAAGGCGCGCCGGATGGCGAGTTCTCGGCGAGCTATTCGGATACCGGCAACCAGCGGCGAACCACCCTCGCCTTCCAGATCGCCCCCCGGATTTCCGGCGCATTCCGTTATGCCAGCATCCCCGATTTCGAGGATTCCGACTATTACGACCGGAGCTTCGATATACGGCTCCAGGTCATGGATGAAAGTCGCTGGCTTCCTGCCGTCGCGATCGGTCTTCAGGATTTCCTTGGAACCGGGATATACAGCTCCGAATACATCGTGGCGACCAAGACGTTCTGGGACAAGGTTCGCATCACGGGCGGGCTTGGCTGGGGGCGGCTCGGAACCCATGGCGAGATTGCCAGCTTTGGCGACCGGAACCTCTCGAACGTCTCGACCGGTGGCGATTTCAACTTCGAATCGTGGTTCTCGGGACCAATGGCGGCTTTTGGCGGCGCATCATGGGACGTGACCGAGAAACTGACGGCCAAGGCGGAATATTCCTCCGACGCCTATCTTAACGAAACCGGGCAAGGGCTGATGGATTATGACAGCCCGTGGAATTTCGGTGCGGAGTACAGATTCAACGAAGGCGTGAGCGCATCGGTTGCCTATCTCTACGGTTCGGAATTCGCCTTTCAGCTGAGGTTCACCCTCAACCCCAAGAAGCCGCTGCTTGGACCGGGCAACGAGCCGGGCCCGCTGCCGGTCCAGCCGCGTCCGTCGCGCAGCGCCAATCCCGGCGCATGGGCAATGGACTGGGTGAACGATCCGGCAGACCTGAACGGGATCGAGACGGCGATCGACAATTCGCTGGCAAAAGAAGGGATCCGGCTGGAGGCCATCGCGCTTGAGGGATCGCGGGTCGAAATCAGGATCGACAACAGGCAATATTACGAGAATTCGCAGGCGCTTGGCCGGACGGCACGCATTCTTTCGCGGGCATTGCCGCCATCGGTCGAGACCTTTGTCATCACGCAGGTGACAGGCGGCGTGCCCGCAGGCCGGGTGACGATCGCCAGAAGCGACATCGAGCGTTTCGAAAACGCGCCGGTGGATCAGATTTTCGCACGCGCCGATTTCTCGGATGCCCCCGGAAAGGTGCCGCCCGGCATGGAGTTCGTCGATGGCGTCTATCCCGAAACGGACTGGTATTTCGGCCCGTATCTCGCATTCGGGCTCTTCGACCCCGATGAGCCGATCCGCGGCGATCTGGGCCTGCGGCTCGGCGGGTCGGTGACACTGACGCCGGGGCTCGTCGCAACAGGGATCGTCAAGTACCGACTGATCGGAAATACAGAAGACGGAACCGATACCCGGCCGGACAATTCGGTGCCGGTTGTCCGGACCGACTTCCGCGATTACTCGAAACACTCGGATTTCTATCTCGATGAACTGACACTTGCGCATTTCGGCCGTCCGGCCAGCAACATCTACAGCCGCGTCACCGCCGGTGTGCTCGAACGGATGTACACCGGTCTTTCGGGAGAGGTGCTGTGGAAACCGGTCGACAGCCGGTTGGCCTTCGGCGCCGAACTGAACTATGTGGTGAAACGCGATTACGAAGGCTGGTTCGGCCTGGACGACTACGATGTCGTCACCGGCCACCTGTCGGGCTACTACGAATTTGCCGACGGATATTACGCCCAGATCGATGCCGGCCGGTATCTGGCCGGGGATTATGGCGCCTCGCTGCGGCTCAACCGGCAGTTCGACAACGGCTGGAAGATCGGCGCCTATGCCACGTTCACCGATATCCCGTTCGACGATTTCGGCGACGGTTCGTTCGACAAGGGGCTTTTCGTTCAGGTGCCGCTGTCCTGGATCACCGGACAGCCTTCGAAATCGACACGCGGGTTCTCGTTCAGGACCTTCACGGCAGATGGCGGTCAGAGGGTCTCGGTGGACAACCGGCTTTACGAACGCGTCCGCAAGTACCACGAACCTGTGATCGAAGGAAGCAGCGGGAGATTCTGGAGATGACATCTCGCAATCGTGCGGGCCGCAGACCGAGTGGCCGGATTCTCGTTCTGCCGCTGGCGCTGACGCTGGCAGCCTGCGGCAACAATCCGGAAAAGGCGCAGGGCTGGCGCGGCTTCGCCGAAGCGGTCAACGCCGAACGAAACTCCCGGCAGTCGAAACAACGGGTGGCCGACAGCGCCGGGGCGGCAGACCAGCAGGCAACGATCCGCAAGGCGCTTGCCGCCAACAAGGGTCCGATGATGCTCGCCGTGATGGAGACGACGCAGCGCCCGGCCGTCATCGGCGCGTTCGGCCGCAACGGTCCCTATGTTACCTACCGGACCGCCTCGCAGCAGACGCTGACCTTCCGCGACGGGGTTCTGACAGGAACGCGCGGATTGGGCTATGAACTGCTTTCGTCCGAGGCCGACGGCTCCATCGCCCTGATCGGCGGCCGGCGCGAAGGAACGGCCCAACGCGTCTACTGGCATCTGAGCGGCGAGAACCATTCGGTTCCGACCCGCATGACCTGCGAGATTTCCCGCGCCGGAAACGACCCGGTGGTTCTGGCCGACGGGCGCTCCGTCCCGACAACCAGAATGACCGAAAGCTGCCGCGCCGACGATCTGAAAATCCGCAACAGCTACTGGGTTTCCGATGCGGGTACGGTGCTGCAATCCATACAGTGGGTCAGCCCCGAAGTCGGAAAGATCGCGTTCCAGACTTTGCGTCCGTGATCGGCGCGCTCACCGTCAGTTCGATCGGGCGCGAAGACATGGGGATATAGCGAGGACAGATGGGCGAGACAGCTCTCGTAACCGGATCGGCGGGATTTATCGGCTTTCATCTGTGCAGGCGCCTGCTTGACGATGGATACACGGTCATCGGCTTCGATGCCTTGACCGACTATTACGATGTTTCGCTGAAACGACAGCGACTGGCGATCCTGAAGCGTTACGAGCGTTTCCAGGAACTGACCGCCAGGCTGGAGGAACCCGGCAGGCTGATGGATTGCTTCGCCCGAACACGGCCCGGGATCGTGGTTCATCTGGCCGCGCAGGCCGGCGTGCGTTACTCGCTCGAAGCACCGCGCAGCTATCTCGAATCCAACCTTGTCGGAACATTCGAGCTTCTGGAAGCGGCGCGCGCCTGTCCGCCACAACATCTGCTGATGGCGTCCACGTCGTCGGTCTACGGCGCCAATACGGTTCTGCCTTACACGGAAATCCAGAAGGCAGATACCCAGATGTCGTTCTATGCCGCCACGAAAAAGGCGAACGAGGCCATGGCGCATTCATATGCCCACCTCTACCGGCTTCCCACCACGATGTTTCGCTTTTTCACCGTCTACGGTCCGTGGGGGCGCCCCGACCTGGCGCTTTTCAGGTTCGTCAGGGCCATTTCAGAAGGCAAGCCGATCGACGTCTACAATCACGGAAAGATGCGGCGCGACTTCACCTATGTGGACGATCTTGTCGAGGCTGTCGTTCGCCTGATCGGTGTCGTTCCTGCCGAGTCGAGGAAAAACGCCGCAATTCCGGGTATCGATTCCCTGTCGCCGGTTGCTCCGTGGCGTGTGGTGAATATCGGGCTCTCACAACCCGTCGAACTGAACGACTTCATCACAGCGATCGAAAAGGCGCTTGGGCGGAAGGCGGTTCGAAACCCGATGGACATGCAGCCGGGAGACGTTCCGGCGACCTGGGCCGATACACGGCTGCTTCGTGCGCTCGTGGGCGACATTCCGGCGACCCCGCTACAGGACGGGATTGGCGCGTTTGTCGCCTGGTATCGGGAGCGCTACGGGGCCGCGTAACCATTGAAAGCGCCCTGAACCAATATCCTTGCACCTTTCCGCCGGGATGACCGAAACCAACACAACCGGGGCGCCGAAACGAAAAGGAGCGGCCAATCAGGCCGCCCCCAAAAGAAACCGTTCTGACGGCCGACGCTCAGTGGTGATCGTCGTCGTGGCTGTCATCATCGTCATCGTCGTCGTCGTTGGCGAGGATGGCGATCAGGGCAGCGCCGCCGAGCAGCGCAGCAGCCGCACCGTAGCCACCGAGGCTGCCGGCATCGTCTTCGACGACGAAGGGCTGGGGCTCGACGACCGGCTCGGAATAGCCGCCGGCAAACGACGGCGCTGCGAGAGCAAGTACCATCGCGGACGAGATCATGAACTTCTGCATAGTATGACTCCTATAGCGCAGTCCGGGCGTCATGCCCGGAGATCACAGACAACATCGCACATATGCGTGTGAAGGCAAGAGCTTCATGAACCCGCCAAGAGGGATGCGCAACAAGATGCGCAAGGTGTTACATATTCGCCAGAGTTTCAGCCGGCGATGGTCTGGGAAATATAAAGTCCGCCGCAATTTCCGGCACGCGGATCGTATCCGGCACCGGCGCCCGCGATCCTTGCCCGCCGGTCCATCATGTTCTTCCGGTGGCCGCCGGACCGGTACCAGAGGTCGGTCACGTATCGCGCCAGCGATGCATAGCTGTGCCGGCCGATTCGCGTGCCCTTCCCCGTTTCGAAATGGCAGCCCGGGGCATCGACGATTCGATAGCGGCCGGCCTCGTCCAGCCGGTAGAGCGAGACCTTGGCGATATTCTCCGATCCCATGTGAATGTTACGGGCGGCGGCAAGGATTCGCTGGCTTGTCGTGCGCTTTCCGCGAAGGCTGGACAGGTGGGTCAGATCATGCGCGCGCGCCATCCAGCGGGCGTGGGTTTCGGCCGCGCGCCGCATGCCGTTTGCCGGCGCGAGCTTCGCCAGCCCCTTGCGGCAGCGAAGGTAATTGACCTCGGCCAGCACCGAGGCGTCCAGCAACCGCTGATCGATTCGCCCCGGATCGACGAGCTTTTCGGCGCCGGCGATCCGCGTTCTGCTGCAACTCGGAGCGGCGGCGGCGCTGCCGGCGGAAACGACGACAACAAGCACCAGAAACATCATTCCGCAAAGCGCGGATCTGCGCAGTTTCCGGGCGTAGGCTATCGTCATCCCAGGTGTTCCTTCCCCGATCGCCGAAGTCACGTTGCGGCGATATACATCATCCTGCCGGACCAAACCACACGGACCGGGAATTTGTATCGGCAGTTCGTTGACAGTAGGTTGCCGATGCACCATTCGCAGTGCGAAGTTTGGTATAATGGAGTCGGAAAATGAAGATCGCAATGATCGGAACCGGTTATGTCGGTCTCGTTTCGGGCGTCTGTCTGTCGGATTTCGGCCACGAGGTGGTCTGCGTCGACAAGAATCCCGACAAGATCGGCATGCTGGAGCGCGGCGAGGTTCCGATCTTCGAGCCCGGGCTCGATATGCTGATGGAGCGGAATGTCGCCGCCGGGCGCCTGTCGTTCACCGGCGATCTTGCGCAGGCCGTGGAAGGGGCCGGTGCGGTGTTCATCGCGGTCGGCACGCCGACCCGCCGCGGCGACGGCCACGCCGACCTTTCCTATGTCTATGCGGCGGCCGAGGAAGTGGCCGGCTGTCTGAGCGGCCACACCGTGATCGTCACCAAGTCGACAGTGCCGGTCGGAACCAACCGCAAGGTCGAGGAGATCGTGCGCGAAGCCAATCCGGCGCTCGATTTCGACGTGGCCTCCAACCCCGAGTTCCTGCGCGAAGGAGCGGCCATCGACGATTTCATGCGGCCTGACAGGGTTGTGGTTGGCGTCGAGAGCGAGCGGGCGAAAGAGGTCATGGGCGAGATTTACCGCCCCCTCTTCCTGCGCGATTTCCCGATCGTCTATACCGGGCTCGAAACGGCGGAGATGATCAAATACGCCGCCAACGCCTTCCTTGCCACCAAGATCACCTTCATCAACGAGATCGCCGCCCTGTGCGAGCGGGTTGGGGCGGATGTGAAGGCGGTCTCACGCGGGATGGGGCTCGACAACCGCATCGGCAACAAGTTCCTGCATGCCGGACCGGGCTATGGCGGTTCGTGTTTTCCCAAGGATACCAACGCGCTGGCCCGGATCGGACAGGATCATTCCGTGCCGCTCCAGATTACCGAGACCGTCATCAAGGTGAACGAGGAAATCAAGCGCCGCATGGTCGAAAAGCTGCAGGACATGTGCGGCGGCAGCTTCAACGGCAAGACGATCTGCGTGCTGGGGGTTACCTTCAAGCCCAATACCGACGACATGCGCGAGGCGCCCTCGCTGACGATCGTTCCGGCGATGATCGGTGGCGGCGCCACGGTACGCGTGGTCGACCCGCAGGGCCGGCGCGAGGGCGAGGCACTTCTGCCCGGCGTGAACTGGGAAACGGATCCCTATGCGGCGGCACGGGATGCCGATGCGGTGGTGATCCTGACGGAATGGAACGAGTTCCGCGCGCTCGATCTCACCCGCATGGCCTCGGTCATGGGCACGCCGCGGCTCGCCGACCTGCGCAACATCTATACCCGCGAGGACGCGCTCGACGCCGGTTTCGCGGAATATGTCGCAGTTGGCCGCTGAGGCCGGTCATAAGCCGGGCGGAAGCAGGAAGGGAACGGCTTCCGTGAAGCCCCGCCAGGTGCGGTATTCATATGCCGCGCCGGCCAAGCGTGTGTTCGACGTGGTATTGTCGGCGGTTCTGCTGGTCGTGCTTCTGCCGCTGATCCTGCTCATTTCGCTTGCCGTTCTCGTTTTCGACGGCTTGCCCGTCCTCTATCCGGCGCAGCGCATGAAGGCACCGCGTCAGCGCTTCACGCTGCTTAAGTTCCGCACCATGGAAACCGACAGGCGGCGCCATGAGGTCGGGGTGTCGGGGGGCGACAAGAGGCACCGGATAACGCGGCTTGGCCGCGCCCTGCGCCGTACCCGGCTCGACGAATTGCCGCAACTGATGAACGTGCTGGCCGGCGACATGTCCTTTGTCGGTCCGCGCCCGCCGGCGCCGCGCTATGTCAAGCGGCACCCCGGTATCTACGCCGAGGTTCTGCGAAGCCGGACCGGAATCACCGGCCTGGCGACGGTGATCTTTCACTCGCACGAGGAAATGCTGCTGTCGCAGACCAGAACCGCCGCCGAGACCGAGCAGATCTATGTGCGCCGCTGCATTCCGCGCAAGGCGCGGCTCGACCTGATCTATCGCGACAATCAGTCGCTCGGGCTTGATCTCTATCTGATCTATCTCACGGCGGGAAAGCTCGTTCCGCTGCCGGGCAGGCGTGTGAAGCGGCTGAGCGCCAAGGCGCGGCGCGTGTCGCACTGAGCGGCCGGCCCGGCCGATACGGGAAAACCGGCCTGCCGCACCACCGCACCGGCCCGGTGGATTGTTGTTGCAAATAGCCGGTGAAGGGCTATCGGCGACCGGGAGGTTGACCCCCGGCATGTGCTGGCGCTATTCCGGCTTGGTCAAGGCCGCGCAACTGCGCCGCGCGGTGCCGCATTGGGGGACAATGTGCTCAAACTGATCCGGCTGTTGCTGCCGATGCTTGTACTGGGTGCCTGCGCACTGCCGCGTGGTGCGCCGATCGAACGCGAGGTGTTGGCAGTCGGCCCCAACGAGGAGCGGGATTTCGCCGTCTACGCCGTAACGCGCGATACCCTGCCCGGCCTCACCGACTGGCCGGCCACCGATAACGTGCGCCGTTTCGGCTGGATTTCCGGCCAGTCCGACTCGCCGGGCGTGATACAGCCCTACGACACGCTTCAGATGGTGATCTGGGACAGCGAGGAAAACTCGCTTCTCACCGCCCAGATGGAAAAGCAGGCCACGGTTCCCGCCCTGCGCGTGACACAGGGCGGCACTGTCTTCGTGCCCTACGTCGGCAAGGTTCATGTCGCCGGCAAGACGGCGGATGCGGCGCGCGAACAGATCGAGCGCGAGTTGCTCGCGTCAGTGCCGTCGGCGCAGGTCCAGCTTTCGGTGGTGCCGGGTCCGCGCGGATCGGTCAGCCTGATCGGCGGGGTGCGGAATCCCGGAACGGTTCCGCTGCCGGAAGGAAATTTCACCGTACTGAGCCTGATCAGTCAGGGGGGCGGGCCGGCCAGCCTGAACAACCCGCAGGTCCGCCTGATCCGGGGGGGAAAGACCTATGGCACCTCGCTCGACCACCTGATCGACAATCCGTCGCAGGATCCCAGCCTGCGCGGCGGCGACAAGGTTGCGCTGGTGGACGACGAACGATTCTTCCGCGCCTTCGGGGCGGCGGGCAAGGAGCAGATCGTCCGGTTCACCGAGGACAAGCTGTCGGCGATGGACGCGGTCTCGCTCATGGGCGGGCTCGACGAACGCTCGGCCAACCCGCAGGGTATCCTGCTGTTGCGGGAATATCCGCGTTCGGCGGTGCGAAGCGACGGACGCGGCCCGATGCACGAGCGGACGATCTTTGCCCTCGACCTGACCTCGGCCGACGGAATATTCAGCGCCAACCGGATGCCGATCTATTCGGGCGATACACTGATGGTCACCGAATCGCCGGTCAACTCGACGCGCACCATCTTCGGGCTTGCCGGAACGCTGATCGGGTTCAACACCCAGTTCTCGCAATGACCGTCATCTGATTCGCCGTGATCCGGCAGGCTTCCGGCGGCGATCGGGGGCCTGAGGAACGCACCGAGCGCGGTTTATACCGCATGGCAGCATTTACCGGCATATAGCATGCATGCAGAGTCGCGCGGGGCTTGTGGAGACGGAAGGGATGCCGGGCATGCCGGATGAAAACGCTCGCGAAATCGGGTCGCACCAGGGCTGGGCGCTCGAGCGTCACGCCGCCGGGGATGCTGCGCCTGACCTGGGCGATGTGCTGTTCCTGCACGGGATCGCGTCGGGAAGCTGGGTCTGGACGCCTGACTGGCTGCGCCATTTCACCGGCGCCGGGTATACAGGATGGACGATCACCCTGCCCGGCCGACCGTCGGGTGCCAGCATGGCCTCCGATCCAGCCGCGGCCGAACAGGCCCCGACCGGGCTGATCGCCACCCCAGACACCGAAGCGGCAATCGAATCCTGGCGTATGCTTCCCGCAGCGCCGCTTTTCGACGGCCCGGATCTCGACGATTACAGCCGCGCGCTGGAAGAGGCGATGGATACCATCGGCCGGCCGGTGACAGTGGTCAGCCATTCACTGGGCGGCGCGGTGGTGCAGAACTCCATCCGGCGCGGCTTCCGGCCGGCGGCGACGGTTCTGCTCTGTTCGGTGCCGCCCTACGGGCTGTGGCGCGCCTCGTTCGAGACAGCCATGTGCAACCCGTTGCTGTGGATGGCGCTGGCCAGATTTTCCCTGTTCGGCGTGTCGGAAGTCGATACCGGCCTGATGCGCCGCAACCTCTTTCCCGGTGGCATCACCGAAGCCGAATTTCAGCGCCTGCTGCCACGCTTCACCGACGAATCGCTTGCCGCCACCATCCGAACGACCGGATTTCCGCCCTTCGCGCCCCTGCCGGGGCCACGGGCAGACATGCTGGTGATAGGGGCGTCGCAGGACCGCCTGCTGCCCCTCACCGATATCTGCCTGACCGGGCTCTATTACGGTGTTGCACCGAAAATTGTCCGGGGGGCCGGCCACATGCCGATGTACGAACCGGCCCACGCCGGAGAAACCGCCGGCCTGATCCTCGACTGGCTCGACACCCGGCGCTGAGGGGGCGTTCTATCCGCCCTGCGCGCCCAGGTGTCGCGTTCCGTGGCGGGCGGCAAGCGCAACCTGCCTCTGCCGCTCGCGGAAACGCCGTCGGTCGGCATCGGTGAACTCGCCGATGCACCTCGGGCAGGAAACCCCTTCCTCGAACGCGGGCGCCTGCATGTCGGCCGGCGAGACAGGGCGGCGGCAGGCATGGCACATCCGGTGGCTGCCCTGCTTCAGCCCGTGGGTCAGCGACACCCGCTGGTCAAAGACAAAACACTCGCCCTGCCAGAGGCTTTCCCGTTCGGGTACGTCCTCGAGGTATTTCAGGATACCGCCGCGCAGGTGATAGACCTGCGATTCGCCCAGCCCCAGCAGATAGCTGGTGGACTTTTCGCAGCGGATGCCGCCGGTGCAGAACATCGCGATCCGCCTGTTGTGGAACCGGTCGCGGTTCGCTTCCCACCAGGCGGGAAATCCGCGGAAACTGCGGGTACCTGGATCTATCGCACCATCGAAGCTGCCGATCGCAACCTCGTAGTCGTTGCGCGTGTCGATCACCACCACATCGGGCGCCGAGATCAGCGCGTTCCAGTCGGCGGGGTCGACATGGGTGCCGACCGAGGCGGTCGGGTCCACGTCGGGCTGGCCCATGGTGACGATCTCGCGCTTCAGCCGGACCTTCATGCGGCCGAACGGCATTTCGGCGGCAGGGCTCTCCTTCCACACCAGTCCGGCACATCCGGGAAGGGCGCGGATATGGGCCAGCACCCGCGCAATCCCCCTGGCAGGCCCGGCAATGGTGCCGTTGATCCCCTCGCGCGCCAGCAGCAGGCTGCCCCGCACGTCTTCGCTCCGGCAAAGCGCCAGCAAGGGCGCGCGCAGCATATCGGGGGTATCGAAGCGGGTGAAATGGTAAAGTGCGGCAACTGTCAGCATGGCCCGTCCCTAGGCCGGAACCGCCCCGCTCGGCAAGGCCGCATTGACCGTCCCGCCCCCCCCGTGCAAAGCCTGTGGCAGGAGGTGCCGCAAATGCCCGAAGCGCTGATCGTGATCGACGTCCAGAACGATTTCTGCCCCGGCGGTGCACTGGCCGTGCCCGGCGGCGACGAAATCGTGCCCGGCATCAACGCACTGCTGCCCGATTATCCCGTCCGTATCTTCACTCAGGACTGGCACACCGCCGATCATGCTTCCTTTGCTTCCCGGCACCCTGGCAAAAAGCCCTACGAGATATTCGAGATGCCCTACGGGCCGCAGGTTCTCTGGCCCGATCATTGCGTGCAGGGCAGTGAGGGCGCGGCCTTCCATCCCTGCCTTGCAAACGATGCCGCCCAGGTGGTGATCCGCAAGGGCTTCGATCGCGATATCGACAGCTATTCGGCGTTCTTCGAGAACGACCGCGCAACACCGACCGGGCTGGAGGGTTACCTGAGGACACGCGGCGTCGAACGCCTGGTCATGGTCGGGCTCGCCACCGATTTCTGCGTGCATTACTCGGCCATTGATGCGGTACGGCTCGGGTTTGCCGTCCGGGTGGAGATCGACCTGTGCCGGGCCATCGACCTCGACGGTTCGCTCGCCGCGGCGCTCGATGCCATGCACAATGCCGGCGTGACGCTTTCCAGCAGATAACATCGCGTAACCCCGTGTATTTTCCCGCACTGCCCTGCCATGCCGAAAGCCCGGCCCTTTCCATCGTGCGCCGCGAACTATAGCCTGAGCCGGATGCGGGTCAGGGAGGTTGCGTCATGGCCGATATCGCCACGCGGGTGTGGAACCATCGATGGAAGATCGATCCGATCGTCCGTTCGCTGATCGATACCGATTTCTACAAGCTGCTGATGTGCCAGTCCGTGTTTCGCAACCGTCCGGACGCACGGGTCACCTTTTCGCTGATCAACCGGACAAAAAGCGTTCGACTGGCCGAACTGATCGACGAGGGCGAACTGCGCGAGCACCTTGACCATATCCGTTCCCTGTCGCTGACCCGCGGCGAAAGCACCTGGCTGCGCGGCAACACGTTTTACGGCAAGCGCCAGATGTTCCGCCCCGACTTCATGGAATGGTTCGAAGGGCTGCGCCTGCCCGACTATCACCTGGAAAAGCGTGACGGACAGTACGAACTGACCTTCGAAGGCCCGTGGCCGGACGTGATGTTGTGGGAGATTCCGGCACTGACCGTGCTGATGGAACTGCGCGGGCGGGCGGCTCTGGACAGGATGGCGCGTTTCGAGCTTCAGGTCCTTTACGCGCGGGCCATGACCAAGCTCTGGCAAAAGGTCGAGCGCCTGCGCGAGGTACCCGGGTTGCGCATTGCCGATTTCGGTACCCGGCGGCGTCATTCGTTCCTGTGGCAGGACTGGTGCGTGCAGGCGATGATCGAAGGGCTCGGCAAGAGCTTCATCGGCACGTCGAACTGCCTGATCGCCATGCGGCGCGAGGTCGAGGCGATCGGCACCAACGCGCATGAACTGCCGATGGTCTATGCCGCCCTTGCCGACAGCGATCAGGAACTGGCCTGGGCGCCCTATCAGGTGCTGGCCGACTGGCAGGAAGAGCACGAGGGCAACCTGCGGATCATCCTGCCCGATACCTACGGGACCAGGGGGTTTCTGGAGCACGCGCCGGACTGGCTGGCCGGCTGGACAGGGGTGCGCGTCGACAGCGGCGATCCGGTCGCCGGGGCCGAGATGGCGATAGACTGGTGGAAATCGCGCGGCGAGGATCCGAAGAAAAAGCTGGTCATCTTCTCCGACGGGCTGGATGTGGATGAAATCCTCGATCTCTACGCCCGGTTCGCGGGGCGGATCAAACCCAGCTTCGGCTGGGGAACGCTGCTTACCAACGATTTCCGCGGGCTCGTTCCGGGCGATGAACTGGCCCCGTTCTCGCTTGTCTGCAAGGCGGTCAGGGCCAACGGCCGCCCGACGGTCAAGCTGTCGGACAACCCCAACAAGGCGATGGGCCCCAGGGCCGAGGTCGAACGCTACAAGCGCGTCTTCGGGGTGGGCGAGCAGGTCCCGCTTGCGGTGATCGTCTGACCCCCGGCGGCTGACCCGCCGGAGCGGGCAGGAAGCGGCCGGATTCCACGATGAGCCGGCCATTGGCGCCCCGGCCGATCTTGCTCCAGCGGCCGTGAAGAATGACCCGCGTTACCTCAGTCAGACGGTATAAAGCCCGTTGCACGCCGGCACATGGTTCGTTCTTCGCTCCCGTCGCTCAACCCGGTGAACATCATCCATCGTAGCGCTGACGCGCCTTGCGGATCACGCCATGATTGCGGGCGGCCCATTCGGCCAGCGTCTCAAGAAGCCCCGCCAGTTCACGCCCCAATTCAGTCAACTGATAATGGACCGCGACGGGCGGACCGGGATCGACGCTGCGGGTCAGATAGCCGTCCCGCTCCAGCGAGCGCAGATTCTCGGTCAGCACACGCTGCGTGATGTCGCCAATCACCCGCTTCAATGCGCCGAAGCGGAGCGATCCGTCCTGCAGCGCGAACAGGATCAGGAGCTGCCATTTGCCAGTCACTTTCGACAGAATCTGTCGGATCGGGCAGTTCTCGGCCTCGGTCTTGGTCAGGGCGGTTATCTGAAGCATACCTGGTGCCTTTTTAGTGCGTAATTGATACTTGGTATATATTCGATACCAATACACCATTCGAATCGCAACCCAGAGAAAGGATCGCGAAATGACACCGCAAGAGATCGTGCTCGGCGCTTTCGCCGCCATATTCACCAATTTCGACCCCGAGGCCGCGCAGGACCTGCTCAAGCCCGATTACATCCAGCACAATGCGTCCGTACCCACCGGCGCCGCGCCCGTACTTGGTTTCATCCCGGCGCTGAAGGAGAGCGGCATCGGCGTGACGACGCATCGGGCGATTTCCGAGGGCGACCTGGTCGTCCTGCACAGCACCTACGACAATGCACAGGTTTTCGGGGCGGATACGCTTGTCGGTTTCGACATCTTCCGCGTCGCGGACGGGAAGGTCGCCGAGCATTGGGACAATCTTCAGCCGCTCGTGTCCGATACTGTCTCGGGCCGGTCGATGACCGACGGTCCCACGGAAATCACCGACCTTGAGAAAACGGCGGAGAACAAGGTGCTTGTCGAGGGTTTCATCGCCGATGTCCTGCAAGGCGGTGCGCCGGAGAATATCACCGAGTATATCTCCACCGAAACCTATTTGCAGCACAGCCCGATGGTGGGCGACGGGCTTGACGGTCTGGGTACCGCGCTTGCGGCAATGGCGGAGGCAGGGCAGGCCATGAGCTATAGCGAAACGCATCTCGTTGTGGCAGAGGGAAATTTCGTCCTTGCGGCCTCCGAGGGGCTCATCGGCAGCACGCCGACCGCGTTCTTTGACCTGTTCCGCGTGGACAACGGCAAGATCGTCGAGCACTGGGACACCGTGTCGGAGATCCCGGCCCGGATGGCCCACGACAACGGAAAATTCTGAAGGTGTCTTTGATATCGCGACGGTGTATTTTGCCGTCGCGGGCTCTGCGTACAAAACCAGACAAGGACAGTTTGTTCCGCATAGCCAGCTTCATGAACGACCGGTTCCGATGGCCGTCACCGAAGAACCAAACGGCCATCGCCTGACGACATGATCAGAACCATATCGCCAGGCCATGTCACTCCTCTCCGGTGATCTTGCCACGCAGCGATTTCACGGCACCCCGGTGCACCTTGGCTTCGAGCCGGCGCCGTTTCGATGCAAGCGTCGGCCGGGTGGCGATGCGCCGTTTGGGCGGGCGGGCGGCCGCGGCGATCAGTTCGGCAAGGCGCGCGCGCGCAATGTCGCGATTGCGCGCCTGGCTGCGGGTCTCCTCGGCGCGGATGACGATAGCCCCGTCCGAGGTCCAGCGACGCCCGGCAAGCCGCTTCAGCCGCGCCTTGACCGCCGGCGAAAGACCGGGGCTGCGCGCGGCCTCGAACCTGAGTTCGACCGCGGTCGAGACCTTGTTGACATTCTGCCCCCCCGGGCCGGAAGCACGGGTGAACTGTTCGGTCAGTTCCCAGTCCTCGATGGTGATGTCGTCGGTAACCCGCAGCATCGTTTGCAGCCTCGTTTTCCGCACTGCATAGGCGATCAGGCAACACCCGACCAGCCCGACAATCCGGGCCGGGGCAGCGCAAATGAAAGGGCCGCCCCTTCGGAGCGGCCCCTCGAGCGATCATGGAGGTGGGGTCTGGACCCATAAGTCCCTCGGGCGGCTATTGCCACACAGGGCTGCCTAGCGGCGCGCCTTCCCGATTCTGATGACACCTCTCTCCAGCATGACTCTCGACACTGGACCACCTCCTTTCAGTTGCCTCGGTTGGTATCAGCGTGCCACGATTCCGTTTCATGTCAATGAATTTCCGCACGGCGGGCCGAAACCCGCCGCACGATGACACGAAACGGTATCAGCGCGATCAGCGCCAGCGACAGCTTCACGGCCCAGTCGGCGATGGCGAGCGACACCCAGAGCGGGGCTTCCGGACCCCGCCCGAGGACCGGCACGCTCTCCTGCGCCCAGAGCGGCATGTTGGCCGGCTCCAGCCCGTTGAATGCGGCGGAAAACGCGATGCCGAAGAAGATCGCCGTGTCGAGCGTCGAGCCGGCCAGGGTCGAGACCAGCGGCGCCCGCCACCAGCGGCCACCGCGCAGCCGGTCGAAGATGGCAACGTCCGCCAGTTGCGCGGCCAGAAACGCGGTGCCCGAGGCGACGGCGACGCGCAGGGTCACCAGCGGGCCGAATTCGCCATGGATTTGCGTTCCTAACAGCGAGCAGACCACGCCAACGGCAAAGCCGGCGATGACCACCCTGCGCGCCGGTGCCGCGCCGTAAAGACGATTCATCACATCGGTGACGAGGAAGGCGAAGGGATAGGTCAGCGCACCCCAGGTAAGCCAGTCGCCCAGCAGGTGCTGTACAAGGATGTTCGAGGCCACAACGACGGCGGCCATGGCGATAACGCCAGGAAGATGGGTGCGGTTCATGCGATTGCCCGTTTTGACAAGGTAGCGGCGACTTGTTCCCGCATGGGAAAGGCGCCGGTTACACCCGGTACGGTGCCCGGTCAAGCGTCACGGCAGGACAAGCTCGACAATCTGGCTGCGCTGGAAGGGCATGAAATTGTCGTCGGCGATCATCGTCGCCCGCGTCCGCCCCCGGTCGTCGCGCCAGATGGCGATACCTTCTAGGTTGCCGTGGCGACCGGGCGGCGAGCGGTAGAGAACCTCGCCGGGGATCGGTTCCGCCGGGTCGGTCAGGTCGAAGCGGCGGATACGGCTGGCAAACCCGAAGCCCGCAAACCAGCGTTCGAGCAGGTAGAACCTGCCCTCCGGTCCGAAATCGGCGCCGACCGCCTTCCACCCCTCGTCGCGCGACAGGGCGAAGGCCCGTTCCCAGTGCGCACCCGCATGCCGGAAGACGGGGTAGCGATCCGCCGGGCCGCGCGGCGTTTCCGGCAGGGTCAGGATCGCGCCCGTGGCATCGACCGCAACCGCCTCCAGGCTTTCGTTGGCCGGCAGGCCGCGAAAGGCGCGCGCCGGCAGGATCGGCTCGGCCGGAGCGTCCGGGCCGGCATACCGCCAGACCCGGTGAAACCCCTCGTAGGAAACCACCAGACCGCCGTCCGGCAACACCGCGAGGCCCTCGCTGTCCTCTTCCTTGTAGGCGTTGAAAGCCTGCGATTCACCCCGGAGCGTGGTGATCCTCCGGATCTCCGCCCGCCGCAGCACCCCGTCCCGGCGCACCAGCCGCCCCTCGGCGATCAGCCCGGAATCGCTGACCGCCCAGAAGCGCGCTCCATCATCGGACAGGTCGATGCCCGACCAGCCGCCGAACTCCCCGTGCCGGCCGCTGAAGCGGATCGCGGTGACGTTCGGCGGGGCGATCGAGCGCAGCGCCAAACCGGCGGCAAGAGCGGACAGGACCGTCAGCGCGACGAAAGTACGGCGCCGCATTGCCCGGGCAGATCAGCCATCGTGTAATCGCGCGGCCCGCGCTTCTTGGGGGCGGGTTTGGCCGGCTTGGCCGATTTGGGCGGGTTCAGCATGTCGGTCACCCACCATTGCAGGGACGCGTCGCAGCCGCTGCCACCCTTGGAAAGCTCCGCGACGGTCGGCGTCTGGGTCTGGCAGGCGGATGCGCCCCTGGGGCACTTGAGCCGCACATGAAAATGGAAGTTGTGCCCGTAATAGGGGCGGATCTTCTGGAGCCATTTCCTGTCGCTGCGTCTGGCCGTCTTGCACAGTTCCACCTTGACCGGAGGGGTGACGAAAATCCGGTCGACCCGCGGGTCCGAGGCCGCGCGCTCGAGAATGGCGGCATGGGCCGCGGTCCAGTTGCCGTTGACGCTGCGCTGGTCGCGCGAGCGGACGTCGATCGAGCTGATGTTCTCGCGTTCCGTCCTGCTGAGGCGCAGGTTGGTGGCCGGAAGCATCCAGATATCGGCATCGAGACCGAGCTGATGCGACGCGTGCCCCGATGTCATCGGGCCGCCACGCGGCTGCGAAATATCGCCGACATAAAGCCCCTGCCACCCGACCTTTGTGGCAAAGGCACTGAGGTCCTTGATGAAATCTATCATCTCGGGCTGACCCCAGTTGCGGTTGCGCGACAGGCGCATCGCCTGCCAGGTCGGGCCTGATTCAGGCAATTGTACGTTTCCGGCAGCGCAGCCGCGCGAATAGGCACCGATGGGCTGCGACTTGTGCGGAGAGGGCGACTTTGCTGCGCCGAAAAGCTGGTTCGCCCTGGGCTCGGCGGCGGCGGCGGGCAGCGCCAGCAGGCAGATCAGGGCCGCGGCAAGACTGGTTCGGAAGGTGGACATTCTGCTCTTTCCCCCTCGGGTTTTACCCAGATTAACAGTATCAGCCCGAGGAAAAAAAGGCCTATCAGCGGGACAATGCCCGATTGTTGGCTGCCGCTGAAATCGGTCGTCAGCCCTATTCCGATGGGTGCGACGAAAGATGTCGCCTTGCCGGCCAGCGCATAGAGACCGAAGCACTGGGTCATTCTTTGCGGGTCCCCCTGGCGGCACAGCATGGTACGGCTTGCCGATTGCAGGGCGCCGCCCGCCGCCCCGATCGTTGCGCCCAGCACGAGAAACGCCTCGTCGGGCAACCGCGAGCCGGTGCCGACCGGCATGCCGAATACGCTGTCGCGCGAGACGAAGATCGTCAGGAAGGTGGCCCAGATCAGCGCGAGGATACAGAAGACGATGACCGGTTTCGGCCCGAAGCGGCTGTCGGCACGGCCGCCGATCCACGCGAAAAGCGCCGAGGCCACAACCGCGATGATGCCGAAGGTCCCGGTATCGACCACGTCCCACCCGAGAACACCGGCCGCATAGATCCCGCCGAATACATAGAACCCGTTGAGCGCGTCGCGATAGAACATCGAGGCGCCGAGGAAAGCAAAAAGCGACGGCGAACGCGGCAGTTCCGCCATTGTGGCCTTCAATTCGGGCCAGGCGCCGCGCGCGGCCTGCGTGACGGGCAGAGCGCGGCGCGCGCGCGGTTCCCGCACCCACAGGAAGAAGGGCAGCACGAAGACCCCGTACCACAGCGCGGTGACCGGACCGACGAATCGGGTACCCTCGCGCTGGCCGGGATCGAGGCCCAGCACCGGCCTGAGGCCGAGAAACGTGGTTCCATCGGCGTTTTCCGCCAGAAACAGCAGCGCGATTGTCAGCGCTGCCAGCCCGCCGACATAGCCGAACGCCGATCCGCTGCCCGAGATGCGGCCGATGTCCTCCCGGTTGCCGAGATCGGGCAGCATCGCGTTGGTGAAGATCGTGGCGAATTCCATGCCGATCAGCCCGATGGCGAACAGGCCCATGACAAGCCAGAGATTCATCGAGCCGGGATTGGCCAGCCAGACCCCCCAGGCCCCGATCATGTAGAAAACCGAAAAGAGCGCGACCCATGCGATCCGGTGTCCGCCCTTGTCGGCGATGGCCCCGAGAAACGGCGCGAACAGCGCGATCGCCAGTCCCGCGCCGCCGACGGCATAGCCCCAGGCGGCCTGCGCCGCCACGCCGTCGGCGAGCAGATCCTTGATGAAGGGGGCAAATATGAACGTCAGCAGAAGGGTATTGAACGGCTGGCTAGCCCAATCGAAGAAATACCACCCCCAGATACGCTTTCCACGACTCGTCACCTGTGCACCGCCAACCGATTCGCTCTCGGATCAGTACGGAGTTTTTTTCCGTTGCGGCAAGAAAATTCCTCAACCTATGCGGGAGAGGCCCCATCCGAGGATTTTCAGTCGAAAAAAGGTGTCATCTGGGCCACGATCACTGAATTTTCCGCCAGCGCGCGCCGCATGAGGGCGCGCTCGTCTTCGGCGATCTCGTCTCCTTCGGCCAGCCTGTCCTCGAGCGTGCCGTAGCCGGTCACGTCGAGCGGTGCCAGATCGGCCTGCTTGAGGATCGCCACGGTCTCGCGCACTGCCTCGGGCTCGTCCACGCCCGAGGCATAGCACATCAGTGCCGCGCCGGTCGCTCCGTCCGGCAGCCCGTCGCCCGGACTGCGCCCGACCTCGACCAGCAGGGTATAGACCTGCTGACGCCGCTTCCCGCCCGTCATCGGCCCCCCCGCCGGCACTCAGCCGCGCAGCCGGCGGACGGTCCAGATCAGGCCGCAGGCCCCGGCGATACCGACGATCAGCTGCGGCACGACGGCGCTCGCCGGATAGATGCCGACCAGTTGCAGGATCCAGTTCAGCAGCACGGCGCCGACGATCCCGATGATGACGTTCATGAAGATGCCGGTGTCCGACTTCATGATGATGCTGGCGATCCAGCCGGCAAGCCCGCCGACAAGGATCGTCAGGACGAGTCCGAGTCCCATGATATACCCCAGAGCGATGTAAGATGCGCCGACGCTAGCGGATCGTCAGTCGCGCAGCAATTCGTTGATTCCGGTCTTGGAGCGGGTCTTCGCATCCACACGCTTCACGATCACCGCGCAGTAGAGGTTGATCCCGTTCTTCGACGGCATCGAGCCCGCAACGACGACCGACCAGGGCGGCACTTCGCCATACATGACCTCGCCGGTATCCCGGTCGACGATCTTGGTCGATTTGCCGATGAAAACGCCCATTCCCAGCACCGAGCCCTCGCGGACGATGCAGCCCTCGACCACTTCGGAGCGCGCGCCGATGAAGCAGTTGTCCTCGATAATGGTGGGGCCGGCCTGCATCGGCTCCAGCACGCCGCCGATGCCGACTCCGCCCGAAAGGTGCACGTTCCTGCCGATCTGGGCGCAGGAGCCGACGGTGGCCCAGGTATCGACCATCGTGCCCTCGTCCACATAGGCGCCGAGATTGACGAAGGACGGCATCAGCACCACGCCGGGCGCGATATAGGCGGAGCGGCGCACCACGCAGTGCGGCACCGCGCGAAATCCCGCCGCGCGCCATTCGTTGTTGCCCCAGCCCCTGAACTTGCTGTCGACCTTGTCCCACCAGCCGGCGCCCTGCGGGCCGCCGTCCTGCATCTCCATGTCCTTGACGCGAAAGCCCAGCAGCACGGCCTTCTTGGCCCATTGGTTGACATGCCAGGTGCCGTCGTCCCGCTTTTCGGCGACGCGCAGCGCGCCGCTGTCGAGCGCGTTCAGCGTGTCCTCTATCGCTTCGAGCGTCTCGCCACCGGTATGCGGGGTGATCGTGTCGCGAATCTCCCAGGCGGCTTCGATCGCGGCTTCGAGCTGGGCGTTGGTCTGGGCGGTCGGCATTGGCATGTCCCGTCGGTTCTGTTGCGTCCCGCCGGCTATACTTGTGCCGGCCGCGTCAGGCAACGGTTCAGCCCAGCGGATCGGGCGACGGGTTGGCGCCGCAGATCAGCACCGCCACCCGTTCGCCATGCTCCGGGCGATAGGCGCCCGAGGCCAGCGCCGCCAGCGCGGTGGCCCCGGCGGGCTCGGTCAACTGGCGCAGCTTCTGCCACATCAGGCGCTGCGCGGCGACGATCTCGGCGTCGGGCAGGACCAGTGCCTCGATCTGCTGCCTGCGCGCAAGATCGTAGCATATCCGCCCGATCCGCCGCGCACCGAGCGCATTGGCCGCCACGCCCGACACCTCGATCTCGGCATCGGGACCATTGGCAAGCGCGGTGGCGAGGGTGGCGCAGCCTTCGGATTCCACCGCGACCACCTTGCGATATTGCCCGAACCATGCCATCGCCCCGGCAATCAGCCCACCGCCGCCCACCGCAACCAGTACCGTATCGGCGTCGAGCCCCTGGCTCTCCCACTCGCGGAACAATGTCCCCTGCCCCTCCACCGTCGCCGGCGCGTCGTAGGCGTGCACCTGCAACGCCCCGCTCTCGATCTCCCACGCCTGTGCCGCGGCCAGCGCCTCGGAATAGGTGCCGGGCACGACGACAAGATCGGCGCCGGTACGTTCGATCAGCGCAACCTTGGCCGCACCGGCCAGTTCCGGCACGAAGATGCGCGCCCGGCACCCCAGCTTGGCGGCCGCATAGGCCACTGCCGCCCCGTGGTTGCCGCCGGATGCGGCCACCACCCCGGCGGCCGGCACATCGGAGGAAAGCAGCGTGTTGAAGGCGCCGCGCACCTTGAAGCTGCCGGTGTGCTGCATCTGTTCGAGCTTCAGGTCGACGGGAAAGTTGTCGGGCGCCAGCGCGCGTGTCGTCATCACCGGTGTCCGGCGCACGCGTTCGATGATCCGTTCCGCGGCGGCGTCGATCCGCTCCCTCCAGTCGCTCATTTGGCTTTTCTCCCGAAGTTTGGTGGTCTAGCGTTTCATGCTCGATGGCCAAGGAAAGCACAGTGATGTCGGTGATGAAAGATGACCCGTTCAAACGTTCGTTTCGTGATGCGCACGAGGACATACGTTCATCCGAAACTGTGCCCGATACCGCACAGACCCGCTCTGCGGCCTATCGGCTGGCCTATGACGACCTGGATTTCATCCTGCGCGACGAATTGCGCCCGGTGCGGCTGCAACTCGAACTGCTGAAACCCGAGATCGGGATGACCGAGCAGGGGGTGGATTCGACCATCGTACTGTTCGGCGGGGCGCGCATTCCCTCGCCCGACGAGGCCGGCAGCGCCACGCGCCCGGCCATGGCGGCAATGTGCCGCTTCTACGACGAGGCGCGCACCTTTGCCCGCATCATGACCGAACGCAGCCTGCGCGAAAGCCGCGGGCGCGAGAATGTCATCGTCACCGGCGGCGGCCCGGGTGTGATGGAGGCGGGCAATCGCGGGGCGGCGGATGCGGGCGGCAAATCCATCGGGCTGAATATCGTCCTGCCGCACGAGCAGGCACCGAACCGCTATGTCACGCCCGAACTGTGCTTCAACTTCCACTATTTCGGCATCCGCAAGATGCACTTCCTGATGCGGGCTGCCGCGATCGCCATCTTTCCCGGCGGCTTTGGCACCATGGACGAGCTTTTCGAGGCCCTGACCCTGATCCAGACCGGCCGCATGCGGCAGGTTCCCTTCCTGTTGTTCGGCCGGGAGTTCTGGGAAAGGGTCATCGATTTCGGGGCGCTCGCCGAGGTCGGCACCATCAGCCCCGAGGATCTCGACCTGTTCCGCGTCGTCGAGACCGCGGAAGAAGCCATCGCCGCCATCGACGCGTGGCAGAACGTGGGCGTCAAGCGCAACGAGGTACCCGGGCGATAGGTCCGGCCCGATCCGGGTGGCAGGCTGTGCGGCCGCAGGTGCCGGCGTCTGCGGACTGCTTTCATTGATGCGGTGGCAAATTGCGCATTTCGAATGACGCTTTCATGGCGCAATATCGCATCGGGGCGGACACCCGCCCCGAGTCTCCTTGCGGCCTGTCTCGTCCGCACAAGCGGGAATCAGGCCATTTTCCGTTGAGCGCCAACGCGCGAGACGCGCCAGAACGAGGTACCTGCCATGAGCAACCGCATCCTTTGGACGATCATCGGCGTCATCGCCATCATCGGCGGCGTCTATGCACTTGCAAATCCCTTCCCCGCCACGGCGGCCGCAACGCTGGTTGCCGGCTGGATGTTCATCTTCGTGGGAATCTTCGAACTGATCTTCGCGTTCCGGATTCCCGGCGCCGGCCCCAAGGCACTGGCGATCGTGCTGGGAGCGATGGCCATCTACGCGGGTTTCATGGTGCTGCGCCATCCGGTCGGCGGAACGATGGCGCTGACCCTCTCGGTGGCGATCCTGTTTCTCGTATCGGGGATCTCGAAGATCATCTTCGCCTTTTCGGTCAATATCCGCAGCCTGTTCTGGCTGACGATGATATCGGGCATCGCGTCCCTGCTGCTGGCGGTGATCATCTTCATGAACTGGCCGATGGCATCGGCGGGAACGCTGGGCATCCTGCTGGGTGTCGAATTGCTGTTCGACGGCGCGGGCGCGCTGTCCATCGCGTTCAGCCGCAACCTGTCGGTCGCGGAAGTGGAAATCGACGCCTGACCGCACAGGGCGCCTTGCCTGGCCACGGGGCGACGGCTGCGACCGGCGCCGGTCGCAGCGTGGCCCCGATCCGCACGGTCACGCCGATGTCACATGTTCCGGTGTCGTGCCGGGAGCGGCCGAAACGATTTGGCATCATCTGTGGCATGGCCGCATCCCCCGGATATCATTGCAAATCGGTATCCGACATTTCGGTTTCGGCCGGTTTTCCCAGGGCGCAAGGTGGCGCCGTGGGACAGGTGCGCCGCGCGCCCTGATTCCCGATCCTGCCCGGACCACCCAGGGGAGCGGGTGGCGGGCGCTGAACATGCGCCGCGGGAGAGCCGCAAAGCGCAAAAAGCGAGGTTAACGGAGATGACCAACCGTATTCTGTGGATAATCGTCGGCGTGATCGCCCTGATCGGCGGCTTTGTCGCACTCGCCAATCCCTTTCCCGCCACCCTGGCCGCGACGCTGATCGCAGGCTGGATGTTCCTCTTCGTGGGCATACTGGAACTTGTCGCGGCCTTCCGCATTCCCGGCACCGGACCCAAGATCTGGGCGGTGATTCTGGGCGCGCTGGCGCTCTATCTCGGGATCACCGTGCTCGGCCATCCGCTCAAGGGGTCGATCGCGCTGACCACCGCGATCGCGATCCTGTTTCTTGGCGGCGGGCTGGCGCGGATCATCCTGTCCTTCACGCTCGAGGACCGGTCGTTCTTCTGGCTGACGATGATTTCGGGCATCGCATCGCTGCTGCTTGGTATCGTCATCTTCATGAACTGGCCACTGTCGGCGGCAAGCTCGCTCGGCATCCTGCTGGGGGTGGAACTGATCTTCGACGGGGTGGGCGCGCTGGCGTTGGGTTTCAGCCGCGACACGCAGGAAACCTGACACCCCCCCGCCACACGGCACATCGACGCCGGCCCCCGGAGGGGCCGGCGTTTTCGTTCAGCCCCGCCGCTCCATCCCGATCAGACGTTCGAGGTCGCGGCGCCGGATATTGCCCAGAACGAGCGTCCGGCCGACCACAAGCGCAGGCGTGCCGACAATGCCGAACAGGTTGGCAAGGCCGGCGCTCCGGCGCAGGCGCGCGGCGACCTCGGGCCCTTCCATATCGGCCAGAAGCCTGTCGCCGTCGATCCCCAGCGCCCCGGCAGCCTCGGTCAGATAGGGTGCGGTCGGGCGAAAGCGGGTTGCCATCATGCGGTTGTGAAACGGCAGATAGGCGCCTTGCATGTCGGCCGCCAGCGCCGCCCTGGCTGCGGCAACCGAAGCCGGCCCCAGAAGCGGAAGTTCGTGCCACGTCACGGCGATTTCGCCATCTCCGGCGATTCCGGCCAGCGTTTTGCTCAGCACCCGGCAATAGGGGCAGTTGTAATCCGAAAACGATGCCACCTCTACCTGCCCGGGCCGTGCCGGCGCGGTGAACAGGTATGCCAGATCGCCGGCGGGGCGGCTTTCGGGCTGGCCGATACCGAAGAACGGGTCGGCCACCCCGCCCGATGTCGACCCCGCGATCAGATAGCGGAAGCCCGGCACACCGGGCAGCGGCGCGGTTTCGAGCCCGATCGGACGGCGCCGCAGCAGGCCCGAAACCCCCGCCGACATCGCCATGCCGGTCAGAAACAGGAACAGAAGCTGCCGCCGCGAGGTTGCCACGCCTCAGCCTGCGGGTCCCGATTCCGCCGCGATCCGCGCCCGGCTCCTGCGGGCGCGTTCGGTAGCCGATTTGAGCTGCCCGCAGGCGGCCATGATATCCTCGCCGCGCGGGGTGCGGATCGGGCTGGCGTAGCCGGCCTTGTAGATGATGTCGGCAAAGGCCTCGATCCGCTCCCAGTCCGAGCGCTCATAGGGCGCGCCGGGCCATTCGTTGAACGGGATCAGGTTGATCTTGGCCGGGATGCCGGCGATCAGCCTGACCAGCCGCCGCGCATCGGCGTCACTGTCGTTCACGCCCTTGAGCATGACGTATTCGAACGTGATCCGCTCCGAAGTGCTCAGGCGAGGGTAATCGCGCAATGCACTCAGAAGCGCTTCGATGTTCCACTTCCTGTTGATCGGCACCAGCCTGTCGCGCACCTCGTCGGTGGTCGCATGGAAGCTGATGGCGAGCAGGCAGCCGATTTCCTCGGCCGTGCGCGCGATCTCGGGCACCACCCCCGAGGTCGACAGCGTGATGCGCCGGCGCGACAGCGAAATGCCCTCACCGTCCATCACGATCTGCATCGCATCGCGCACCGCCTCGAAATTGTAGAGCGGTTCGCCCATGCCCATCAGCACCACGTTCGAGATCAGCCGCGTCTCGTCCCTGGGTGCGCGGCCGGGCTCCGGCCACTCGCCCAGATCGTCGCGCGCCAGCATGACCTGGCCGACGATCTCGGCCGCCGTCAGGTTGCGCACCAGCTTCTGGGTTCCGGTATGGCAGAACGAACAGGTGAGCGTGCAGCCGACCTGCGAGGAGATGCACAGCGTCCCGCGGTCCGCCTCGGGGATATAGACGGTTTCAACCTCGTGCCCCCCGGCGATGCGCACCAGATACTTGCGCGTGCCGTCGGCGCTGACCTGTTTCGAGACGATCGCCGGCACCCCGATCGCGAACCGCCCCGCCAGTTCGGCCCGGTAGCCCTTGGCCAGGTTGGTCATCGCGTCGAAGTCGCGCACGCCTTTCTGGTAGATCCACTGCCAGATCTGATCGACCCGCATCCTGACCTTGTTTTCGGGCGTGCCGTTTTCGATCAGCGCCGCGCGCAATTGCGGCCGCGTCAGCCCGACCAGATTGATCCGGTCGGTTTCGGGCAGCTTGCGGGCAATCGTCACCACGTCCTGCGTGATCGGGGCGCTGGCAGTCATCGGTCCGGTCCTTCGGGAGTCAGGCATCCGATATACAGAGCGTGACGCCCTTTTCCAAGCCTCGGCGTTTCGCCGGGCCTGCACCTGCCGTCATCTTTCCGTCAGTGCCGCGCGCCGCCTATTGGGCGCAGCGCTTTTCCGCCTCTTCCATCGCGGCGGTGAAGCCCATCAGCGAGAAGGTATCCTCGGTCTGGGTTCCGCGCGACGAGCGGGCGGTCAGCACCGCGTCCGACCCGCGCTTGAGGGCGGTCACCAGCTTGGCGTCGTCGTCGGGCGATGCCGGCCACGCCCATTCGCCATCGGTGAAAAGTTCGAACTTGCCGCCACTCACATCGACGGTCACGGTCGAGCCGCCCGCGAAGGGATACCCCCCGGTGAACGAGACCTCTCCCGCCGAACCGTTACCGGGGCGGAAGGTAACGAAAAGCAGGACATCGCCCCGCTGGACCGAAACCTCGCGCCCGTCGCGCGTGTTCTTGACCGATCGCGGCGACGAGACGCCCCAGCATTCGGTCGGGTTGTCCTCGACGAAAACGCTCCAGTCGGTCTTGGCGGCAACGCGGTTGGTGGATTCTTCGGCATCCTGCGCCAGTGCCGTTCCGCCAGCCAGAAGCGCGGTGACGGCTGCCATGCCGGTTGTGATCAGGAATTTCATTACGCTACAGCCTCCAGCTGCCTCTGCCTCGGTTCTGCCGTCTGCGGCCCGTGGCCGGACTCTTGCCAAAACGGCCGGGATTTCAATCCGCTCAATCTATGCTAACGCAGATTTGCGGGGAGGGTGAAGCCCTCTGGGCGGGAAATTGCCATGGAAGGACGGGTGTGAATGGCGGCTGTGGAGATGGTAGAGCTGTGGCGCGGCAATATTCGCGAATCGGTGCATAGCGGCCACGCGGTAATCTGCGAGGCAGGCGGCGCGATTGTCGATGCCTGGGGAGACGCCGACAAGGTCGTTCTGCCGCGTTCCTCGGCCAAGATGGTTCAGGCCCTGCCGCTGGTCGAAAGCGGCGCGGCGGATGTCGCCGGGCTCGGGACCGAGCAGCTTGCACTGGCCTGCGCCAGCCACAACGGGGCGGAAATGCACGTATCGCGTGTGACCCGCTGGCTCGACGATCTGGGATTGTCCGAGCCCGACCTGCGCTGCGGCCCGCAGATGCCCGACGATCCGGCCGAGCACCGGCGGCTGCTCTGCTCTGACACCCCGCCCTGCCAGATCCACAACAATTGCTCCGGCAAGCATGCGGGGTTTCTGACGCTGAACCGGCATCTCGGCGCCGGGCCGGAATACACCGACCCCGACCACCCGGTGCAGCGGGCAGTTCTGGCGGGGTGGGAGGATCTGACCGGCGAGAGCTGTCCGGGCTGGGGTATCGACGGCTGCTCGGCGCCCAATTTTGGCGCTACCCTGTCGGGGGTGGCCCGGGCCATGGCCTCGTTCGCCGGGGCACGCGAGGGTCAGGGAACCCGCGCCGGCGCGCAGGCCCGGCTGGTGCAGGCGATGATCGCCCATCCCGCGCTTGTCGCCGGCGAACGGCGCGCCTGCACCGAACTGATGCGCGCCATGGGCGGGGCCGCGGCAGTGAAAACCGGCGCCGAGGCGTTTTTCGTCGCGATCCTGCCCGAACGCCGGCTGGGGGTCGCGCTGAAGATCGACGACGGCGGCACGCGGGCCAGCGAAAGCGCGATCACGGCGATTCTGGTAAGGCTGGGGGTTCTGGATCCCGGCCATCCCGTGGTGCACAGGTTGATGAACCCGCGCCTGCGCAGCCGCCGGGGGCTGGACACGGGCGCGATGCGACCCGTACCCGGTGTCTTCGGTTAGGAGCCGAGCATCAGGCGCAGGGCAAGGATCAGCGACACGGCGATCAGAAGGGGCTTGATCAGCCGCGCGCCCTTGCGCATTGCCAGCCGCGAGCCGGTTCGCGCCCCGGCGATCTGGGCCGCGGCCATGGCAAGCCCGGTGATCCACCAGATTTCGCCCACCACCGCGAACAGCGCCAGCGCGCCGAGGTTGGAGGACAGGTTCAGAAGCTTGGTATGGGCGGTTGCCTTCAGCACCCCCTGCCCCGCAAGCGCGACAAAGGCGATCATGTAGAAACTGCCCGCGCCAGGGCCGAGCAGCCCATCGTAGAACGCGATCGCCGGTACCGCCGTCAGCGTGAAGACGGCCGGCGTCAGCCGGGCGTGCCGGTCGAGATCGTCGAGCCCCGGACGCAGCGCGAAGAAAGCGGCGATGGCGATCAGCAGCCAGGGCAGGAACTGCCGCACCCCGTCGGTCGGCAAGGTCGTGATCAGCGCCGCCCCCGCCATCGAGGCAAAAAAGGCCAGCAGCGCCGCCCATCTCTGGCCCCAGAGATCGACATGCCCCGCCCGGGCATAGGACCAGGCGGCGGTCGCCGCGCCGAATGCCCCCTGAAGCTTGTTGGTTCCCAGCGCCTGAACCGGGTTCGCGCCGGCCAGAAGCATGACCGGAAGGGCGATGAGCCCGCCGCCGCCGGCGATAGAATCGACAAAACCCGCCGCAAACCCGGCCACAACCAGCAGCGCCAGCAGGTCGGGCGCGACCTCAAGCAACTGCGAACTCGTCGGCGGAATAGCCCTGCAGGTACAGCAGCGCCGTCAGATCGCCGAAATTGACGCGGATATCACTTTGCGCCGCAACGCTCGGCTTGGCGTGCAGGGCGACGCCGGTGCCGGCAAGCCGCAGCATGCCCAGATCGTTGGCGCCATCGCCCACCGCGATCACGTCCCGGGTACCGAGCCCGTGTTCGGAAGCGATCTCGCGCAGCGCCGCAACCTTGGCCTCGCGCCCCAGAATGGGCTCTCCCACTGTGCCGGTCAGCTTGCCGTCGGCGACAAGCAGCGTATTGGCACGGTGTTCGTCAAAGCCCAGTTCCGCGGCGATGCGCGCACTAAAGGCGGTAAACCCGCCCGAAACCAGTGCGGTCCATGCGCCGCGCGCCTTCATCGTCGCAACCAGCACCCTGCCGCCGGGCGCAAGCGTGATACGCCGGGCAAGCACCTGGTCGATGACCCCCACCGGCAATCCCCCGAGCAACCCTACCCGTTCGCGCAGCGCGCTTTCGAAATCCAGCTCGCCATTCATCGCCCTTGCGGTGATCTCGCTGACCCGCTCGCCGACACCCGCCTCGGCGGCCAGTTCATCGATGCATTCCTGCCCGATCATCGTCGAATCCATGTCGGCCAGAAGCATCTTCCTGCGCCGGTCGGCGGCGGGCTGGATCGCCATGTCGATCCCCAGCGCCTGCATGTCCTGCCAGACCCGCGCATGGTTCGACGGGATACGGTCGATGGCGAATTCCGCCGCTTCGCTCCGGGCCAGCCAGCGGGCCGCGCCGCCGCCCCAGGCAGAGCGCAGCGCCTCGACCGTGGCCGTTTCGAGCCGCGGAACGGCAGGGGAAGTCAGAAGTGTGACGACATGCATGGGCGCGGCCGGGTTTGCTGGTTTGCGGGCTTTAAGCACGTATTGACGGCAAAAGACCAGCCCGGCTTGCGCCTGTTCCGCCGCCGGCGTCGCCGCCTGCCGGTCATTCACCGTGCGAGATGCCGCCGGAAGCGGCCCGGCAACGGGTCGGCCGCCCATTGCAACGGAAAAATTATAATTGTACCAGCCAATTAAAGGCAGGTATTGCAAAAAAACATCGGTGCCGCAGTTGCGCGGACGCCCCTGTGTCCGGAGTCCTGCGGTTGGTGTATCACCAAAGGAACTGCGCCGCGATCAGGCGCCGGGAAAAGAGTTTCGAATGAGATCGGGATTGGCGCTCGAGATGCCAAATGAAAGAAATCGCGTTCTGGTAACAGGTGGGTGTGGTTTCGTCGGTTCGGCTCTGTGCAGGCTGCTGATACGCTCCGGCCATGATGTCGTGGTTCTGGACAATCTCTCGTCGGGCAGCGTTGCGCGCCTGCCTCCGGAAGCGCGTTTCATCAAGGGCGATATCTGCGACAGTCACTCGGTCGCCCGGGCCGTTCGCGGCGTTTCGGGGGTGTTCCATCTGGCTGCCATTGCCTCGGTCGAGCAATGCAACGTCAACCGCGCGGCGGCGAGCCGTACCAACCTTCAGGGAACGGTGACGATTCTCGAGGAGACCGGCGATCTTCCGGTCGTCTTCACCTCGTCGGCAGCGGTTTATGGCGATCAGGCCGAGATACCGGTGGACGAGGCGATGACCCCGGCACCGATCTCCTCCTATGCCATCGACAAGCTCGGCAGCGAGCGCCATTTGCAGGAAGCGGCCGAGCTTTGGGGCGCGCGCTGCATCGCGGTGCGCCCGTTCAACATCTTCGGCCCCGGCCAGTCGCCGGACTCGCCCTATTCGGGTGTACTGACACGCTTCGTCGAAGGGGCGCGCCGCAAGGCCGCCCTGCAGGTGAACGGCGACGGCGGCCAGACGCGGGACTTCATTCATGTCGATGACGTCGTGCGCGCGCTTATGGCGGCCATGCGGGTGGCGATGGCGGCAGAGCCCGGCCTTTTCGCTGCGGTCAACGTCTGTTCGGGCAAGGCGGTGTCGATCCTCGACCTTGCCCGTACCGTCAATTCCGTCATGGGGTCGCAGACGCCGATCGCCTTCGGGCCGGCTCGGATGGGCGATATCCGCCACTCGACTGGCTGCCCGCGCCGGGCCGAGCAACTGCTCGGCTTCAGGGCGGGTATTTCCGTCGCCGACGGGATCGCGGGAATGCCCGGAGAACCGCCGGCACCTGCCGCGCAGTCCCGGCGCGCCTCGCTTCAGGGATAGGTCAGACCGACATCGTTGCCCGAACCGCGCGTTTCCACGCCGCGTAGTGGCGGTCGCGCAGATCGGGTGCCATGGACGGCGCGAACCGGCGGTCGCGGGCCCAGCGGGCCGCGAACGCCTCCCGATCAGGATAAAGCCCGGCCTCCATCCCCGCCAGCCACGCCGCGCCGAGCGCGGTGGTTTCCAGCGTTTCGGGCCTGTCGACCGGGGCGCCGATGATGTCCGAAAGAAACTGCATCGCCCAGTCGCTGGCGGTCATGCCGCCGTCGACCCGGAGCACCGATTGCGAAGCGGCATCGGGCCAGTCGTCCTGCATCGCCTCGAGCAGATCGCGGGTCTGGAGACCGACGCTTTCCAGCGCCGCGCGCGAGATTTCGGCCGGCCCTGTACCGCGCGTCAGGCCGAACATCGCCCCCCGGCAATCGGCGTTCCAGTAGGGCGCCCCGAGCCCGGTGAAGGCCGGCACCAG